>JAVBLQ010000002.1:0-14895 GCA_031553435.1 Bacteroidales bacterium
TAAACATAATAGAAATTATATACGAATAAAAGATTTTGAAAACACACAATTTATCAAGATAATCATGTATTTTTGCACTCTAAAAATCTATAAAATTAAATATGTCAAAAAAAAATAAAAAACCATTGCCATTTTTAGAAAATATTACAATTACTAAAATTGCTGCAGAAGGAAAAGCCATTGCGAAAATTGATGATCTGGTTATTTTTGTTCCCTATGTAGTTCCCGGTGATGTTGTTGACTTACAGATAACTCGTAAAAAAAACAGTTATGCTGAAGCTAAAGTTATCAATATTCGTAAATACTCAAAGAACAGACAATTTGCTGTATGTGAGCATTTTGGTATATGCGGTGGTTGTAAATGGCAAATACTTCCTTATGAGGAACAATTAAAATATAAACAACAACAGGTATCGGATAATCTGATTCGTATCGGAAAAGTCGAACTTCCGGAGATTTCTCCTATTCTGGGCTCTTCAAAAACAGAATTTTACAGGAACAAGATGGAATATACTTTTTCCAATAAAAGATGGCTTACAGAAGACGAAATCAAGTCCGGAGCATCTTTTGACAACATGAATGTATTGGGTTTCCATATTCCGGGTATGTTTGATAAAGTAATGAATATCAATAAATGCTGGCTTCAGGATGATATTGCCAATGATATTCGTAACTCTGTCAGAGATTATTGTCTGAAAAATGGTTATACATTCTTTGATCTTCGCAACCAGGAAGGTTTGATGAGAAATATCATGATCAGAACGATGAACTCCGGTGAAATCATGCTTTTAGTTCAGTTTTTCTATGATGATGAAGAAAAACGAACAGCTTTACTTCAATATCTTTCAACTAAATTTTCTCAAATTACTTCCTTGTTGTATGTGATTAACAGCAAGGCAAATGATACAATTACAGATCAGGAAATTCATGTTTTTAGCGGTCGTGATTGTATATATGAAGAAATGGAAGGTCTGAAGTTCAAAATCGGCGCTAAATCTTTCTATCAAACCAATAGTTCCCAGGCTTACGAACTGTATAAAATTGTCCGGAATTTTGCAGATTTGAAAGGAAATGAATTGGTATATGATTTGTACACGGGAACCGGCACAATTGCCAATTTTATTGCTCGAAATGTCAAACAAGTCATTGGTATAGAATATATTCCGGAAGCAATAGAAGATGCAAAAATCAATGCAGAATTAAACGGGATTAAAAACAGCTTGTTCTATGCCGGAGATATGAAAAATATCCTCACAAATGAGTTTATTTCACTACATGGAAAACCCGATGTGATCATTACGGATCCTCCTCGTGCCGGAATGCATGATGATGTGATCGACGTAATTTTAGCGGCAGAACCAATCAAAGTGGTCTATGTTAGCTGTAATCCGGCAACTCAGTCCAGAGACTTGAATTTATTGGATATAAAATACAAAGTAACAAAAGTACAACCTGTTGACATGTTTCCTCATACACATCATGTGGAAAATGTAGTATTGTTGGAAAAAAGATAAATCAAATACATCCTATTATTTCAGTAACAGACTTGCAACCATGCCTGTCGAGATACTCATTGATACCATCCACTACTTTTACTGAAATAGCCGGATCTATAAAGTTATATGTGCCAATCTGAATGGCTGTTGCTCCAGCCAATAAAAACTCGATGGCATCATTCGTGTTTGAGATACCACCAATGCCGATCACAGGAATTTTAACAGCTTTAGCTGTTTGCCAAACCATTCTGAGTGCTATCGGTTTGATACAAGGTCCAGACAATCCTCCTGTGATTGTTGATAAAATCGGCTTTCTTTTTTCAGCATCGATAGCCATTCCTAACAAAGTATTGATTAAAGAAACTGAGTCAGCGCCTTCATCTTCTACAGCTTTGGCGATGTCTCTTATGTCAGTTACATTAGGTGATAATTTTACAATAAGGGTCTTGTGATAAACTTTCCTTACAGCTTTCGTAACTTCGGCAGCGCTTGCACAATTTGTGCCGAAAGCCATGCCCCCCTGTTTCACATTTGGGCAAGAAATATTCAATTCTATTGCCGGAATTTTATCCAAAAAGTTGATTTTTTCGGCGCATTCAACATAATCTTCTAATGTTGAACCACTTACATTGACCATCATATGTGTATCAATGTCTTTAATTTGGGGATATATATCGGAAATAAAATAATTAACACCTTTATTTTGCAGTCCTACAGCGTTTAACATGCCGGAGGGAGTTTCTGCCATGCGTGGATAGTTATTGCCTTCTCTATGCCGAATAGTGGTTCCTTTTACAAATATACCACCTATTCTCGAAAGATCCATAAAGTCGGAATATTCTGTTCCATAGCCGAAAGTACCCGAAGCAGTAGTAACGGGATTCTTCAAATGTAAATTTCCAATGTTAACTTTTAGATTTGCCATTTCAACTTTTCTATATTAATTACGGGACCATCTTTACACACACAGATATGCCCTTCGCTGGTATTTTCCACACAACACAAACATGCTCCAAAGCCGCATGCCATCGTATTTTCAAGCGATACTTCACATGCAGTTCCGGCTTGTTTTGCATAAGATGCAACAGCTATCATCATTGGCTTTGGACCACAAGTGTAAATCATATCAAAATGTTGGGATTTGAGAATAGGGTGCTGAGTAACATAACCTTTTTCTCCGGCAGATCCATCTTCGGTTGTTGTATAAACTGTTCCGAATCTGGCAAAATCTTCCAATTGTAACAAGTCTTTAGAAGTCCTTCCTCCTAAAAGAAAAATAGGTTCATAACCTTCATTTTTAAGACAAGCACCTAAGAAAAGCATCGGAGCTATCCCTACCCCACCTCCAATTAAAAGTAGTTTTTTGTCAAAAATTTTATCGGTTGGAATCGAAAAACTATTGCCCAATGGATATATCAAATTTACAATATCCCCCTTGCAAAGATTCGACATTTTCCGTGTACCACCTCCTATGGTTTGAATCAATAACCAAAGTTCATTTTTTTCCTTATCAACATAATTAATGGAAATCGGCCTTCGCAAAAATGTGTCGGGAGAAGAATCAACACGAACTTCTACAAATTGGCCCGGAGCCATTTCCGGTAAAAGTCCTTCTTGAGTCAACTTGATTAAGTAGTAATTGTTATGAAGGCGGAGATTATCTGCAACAATTAAATCCGACATGTATTTTTTCATATCTGTCAATTTTGATCGCAAAAGTAATGAAATTTGTTTATATTCTTAAGGTTTGTTTAAGGTTTAATATTAATATAGGAATAGGTTGCGCTTCGCTTACCTTGTGAATGGTGAATAGTGAAGGTTTGTGAATTGTAATTCCAAATACTATTCATCTTCTTGAAAATTTAAGACTTATTATCCGGAGTCAATGATTCATAAGTATTATCGGAATAAAAAATCATTATTCTGGAAATAGTTTTGGGCGATTTTTCTTTATAAATAATTTTTTCGGTAACAATAGGCTCCTGAATTTTCGTTTCAGTTTTTATCTCTTTTTCTTTGGGGTATTCCGGTTTAATTTCCGGTTTGTTTTGTTCTATAAGAATCTCATTAAACAAAGATGGCTGAATTATACTCTTCTCATCTTTACGTATGGGTAAAGTTCCAAACAACAACCAATCAGAATTATACTTATTAAACTTGGAAAGAATTTTTGTAAGCACGTCCAAACTCGGATTGTTACGACCATTTAAGATATGGTTCATCGACGATCTGCTTATTCCAATATAATCAGAAAAAGAAGAAGGATTCATACCTTCCAGATCTATAATCTTTTTTATTCTCTCAATCATATATGTAAATTATGATTCAAATTTGAATTCACAAATATATAATTAATATTTCACATATGAAAATTTACAAATATAATGCGAATAGACACAAAAGTGAATTCAATGTTTTATAATTAATAGATACAATTGTAAATACCGATTATTATATACTATAAAAAACTTTATATAATAATAGTATTTATCTGGGTATAACATAACTATATGTATACATTGACAGAGAGATATCATTGTTTCATTAAAACAATCCAAATGTATCAAAATATATTAATTAAAAATTTAAATAATATCATTTAATTTGCTAGTTTTCAGATATTTTAATTACTATTATTTATGAAAGATATAATTGATTTGTTTGGTATTATACAGTTGTGAATCAACAATTGTGATGGCTCTATTTGTAAATATTTTTTGATATTGTGCTGAGTTTACATTTGTATTTTCAATGTATTATTCACATTTGGATTCGATGAATTACATTTGTAAATATTATAGCTGACTATTGGTTAAACTGAAAATATTCTGTTACATTTGCATTGTATTATTTATAACTTGATTTTTATTAAAAACTAAAAACGACTAGCAATGAGAACTAAAGCATTAATTGGTACACTAGTACTATTCTTAGGAATTGTTTTTTATTCCTGTAAGCCGAGTGATCAAAAACTACAGACAGAAGTAAATGCTGTCTTAGCAAATAAACCGGGAATCACTGCCGTTGTAAAAGAAGGAGTTGTTACCTTAACAGGAACAGTTGAAGCAAAAGATGCAAAAGATGAAGCCGAAGCTTTATGTAAAAATGTGAAAAACATAAAATCTGTTGCCAATAACATTGAGGTTAAAGAACCTGCTCCCGTTGTTGTTGTAAACCCAGATGATAGTTTGAAAGCCATTATCGGCACAGCACTAACTGATTCAGGTTTTGGTGATGTTGTTGTTGACATTAAAGACGGAGAAGTGACTCTATCCGGAACTATCAAAAAAGCTGATTTGAAAAAAGTTATGCAAATCGCAAATGAATCTAAACCTAAAAAAGTCATTAACAAATTAACTCTTAAGTAATATGAGCTTGCAAGCAAAATATGCAAAACTAACTGATTTTGCGAGATTAACTGTTCAAAATTTGAATATTGCGGAACAAAATAACGTTTTATATGTATCAGGTTCTGCATCGGCTACAGTGAAAGATACAATCTGGCAATTGTATGAGCAAATTGATCCTGAAATGCGCGATGGAGATTTGGTACTAAATATTGAGGTACTCCCCGGATCAGAAGAAATTTATGAAATCAAGGCCGGTGATAGCTTAAGTAAAATAGCTGCTAAATATCCAGGAATGACGTGGCAAAAAATCTTTGAAGCTAATAAAGATACTATCAAGGATCCGAATATGATACATCCCGGACAAAAAATTAAAATACCACTATAACATATATTGTATATTAGTGTTTTATATTTTCTATTTAAAGAAGTAAGAGGCTGTTTATTGAAAAATTTACAGCCTCTTTTTTTATATCAATAATACCAAATTGTATCCCCTTTGTCTTTCCGTCAAACACAATCAGTATTTTTTGTCATTTTGCGCAATTTATTGTTCTTTTTTTAAAAAAGACAGACAATCATTTGCGATTATAAAAATATCTGTGAATAATTTCGAAATATTTTCCTGTTTTTCAACAAATAAAATATTTATTCGACAACAAAAGGAAGAAATTTTGGCCCATAGATTAATTTTTGGGTTTTACTTTTGCAGAAATTTGACAACCTGATTGCTGTGAACTCTTTATCCCGAAACCGGATTGTTAACCTCTTTTCCAGACAAAGATAAAAGTTGAAAAATAAAAACGGACAAGAATTAACAACTTAAAAACTATAGAAATATATGAAACGAAAATTTACTATTTTCCTGTTGAGCCTGGCGCCCTGCCTGCTTGTCGCCCAGTCCCCCGTCGGGATCTATGGGCCGGTGAATGTCGGTAGCAGTGGCGTGTTGGTCTTGCAGGGCCCGGTCACGGTCAACTCCAACACCTCTCAAGGTACGGGAGTTATGGTCAATAATGGAATAATCAACTTTTCAAAAGGTTTAATCCTCAAATCAGATGATGTGAACGACGGGCTTCTGGCCAACAAGGCCACTATCACCACCACCGGTAGTGCTGTGTCTGAGATCCAGCTGCAAAAAACTTTCAACGATGCCACCCGGTATTATTACATTTCTTTCCCATTCACAGTCAAAATGAGCGACATCAAATCTGGTGCAAGTGGAAATCCGGCATTGGTTTACGACACTCATTATTATATGATGGAGTATGATGCCGCCGACCGTGCCAATACCGGTAAGTCCGATGACTGGAAAGACTTGGTAGTCGATGCTAATTCGACATTGCTTCCCGGCAAAGGTTACCTTTTTGCTTTGGATGAAGAAGTGGTGAACCGCGAGGTTATCTTCCCGGCATCGGACATCACCAATCTATTTTCGACAATAACAGCCAATAAAACAATCAATCTATCGTATAGCATTCCTACAGTTGAAGATCCTTTCACCACCGCAAAGAGTTGGGGATGGAATTTTATTGGAGGTCTGTTCACTTCGAATTATTTGATGAATGAAGCTAATATCGGCAACAACTACAGTGGAGTACTCTATTATTACAACAAGACTGTCAAAGATTACGTGGAAGTAGCAACAGTATTGGAAGGTTCTATTACGATGCCTCCTTACATTTCATTTTTCACCCATGAGGCTGCAACAGGAAAATCGATTGCTTACAGTGTCGCTGGAGTAACAACTTCTACCCAAACTGCAGGCCTTCGCTCGGATGAGAATAATGAATTTGATATTATCAGTCTTTGGATCAAAGGCAGTGACTATGGTGACCAACTCCGCATTGTGACGGGTGACAACTACACAGAAAACCTTGATTATGCAAAAGATGCCCCCAAACTCTTCTCTCCTGACAAGGAAACCCCTCAACTCTGGAGCATACTCGAAGGTGATGGACTTTGCATCAATATGCTTCCTAAAAAAGAGTATCGTGAAATCACTTTGGGAGTAAAAACCGGTGAAGATGACAACTATACTATTTCCCTGGACGAAGGTTACAATGGTTTCTACCAATCCATCGTCCTCTTTGACAAGAAAACTGGTGAAAGAACAAACCTGCTTACAAACTCTTACTCCTTTCCATCCAATGAACTCAATACCACCGATCGCTTCATCCTTGAATTGAACCGGATATCGACATCAATTGACAATCCAGAGACTGACAATGTTGTTATTTATGCAAGCAATAAGCAATTGTTTGTCAAAAATATCCAACAGGGAGACAAAGTACAAGTCTTTGATGTAACGGGAAGAATGATTCTTTCGGGAAGAGCACAATCAGCAGATTTTACAAGTGAGTTGAATTCAGAAGGCGCTTTGGTTGTAAAAATCAGTGGTAAGACTAACAGTATATCCAAAATAATGAATCAATAAAAATAGTTACACTCTGTGTTATAAAAAGGTTTAATAATAATGAAGAAAACAATCTACATTTTCTTGTTCACGATCCTGACCTGCAGCCTCCATGCCGAAGGATTGTACATGAATATGGAGGACAGCGAATCCTCCTCCGGCATCTGGCCCAAGTCGCCCTATAATTCAGAAGAATACAACGCCTCCACCCTTAGGGCTAAACCCGAACCACCAAAAGGGCCGGGAGAAGACGAAACAGCACTGCCGATTTCCGGAGGACTATTATTACTCGCTTCGCTCGTGAGTGCACGGTACGTGGTAGACAGTGCACGGAGGAGAATTAAGAATTAAAACAATTAATAATGCAAGTCTCTGGGCTCCGATTACCTCTCTTAGAGGGTAGGCGGCGGCGGAGGCCAATAACTAAAAAATAAAGATGAAAACAACGACAAAGATTCTTTTAATCCTGTTCTTCGCCCTGTTTTGTGCGGGAACAACCATGAATGCACAGGTGCGTATCGGTGAAAACGCCACTCCCAGGACGGGAACGTTGCTTGACTTGAAATCGACTTTTGTAGGCGGTTTGCTGTTACCCAATGTGAACATTGATGACCTGTCAAAAATTCCGGCAGGTTTTACCGATGCTGCTGTTCAAAGCCAAGATACGAATGACGACCTGAAAGGGATGATTGTTTACAACACCAACGCCAGTATCGGTGAAGGAGTTTATGTATGGGATGGCAACGACTGGAAAAATATAGGTACAGATAGAGCCACTCCTGCTGCTGATACCTATTATATAACCGGTATCAATTGTTTTGATGTGGCTCAAACCCTGAGCACTGAGTGCGGAACCACCGGACGTACGAATGCTTTCCTTTCGACGAAAGCGTTCCAATATACTTTGGAGCATACTACCGTCGCTGCGAATGTAACTTTTGCTGTGCAAGATGCAACAGGCATTGTCAAGTCATTGACCTGGACAGGCGATGTAGCTACGATTGTATTTGTGGATGATATTGTTGAACGTATCACAGGTAATGCTACCGGCAATACAATAAAGCTTTATGCCTTGTTTACAGACAACACATCTGCCAATGTGCAAACAAGCATGACCATCACGGTGAAGGATTGTACGTGTTGTCCGGGCTACCTGCAACCGGGAAGTACTCTTTGCTGGTATAAGACGGATGAACCGGGAAAACAGCCATGGAATGCTTCCGGAATAGGACCCATGACCATCAACTGTAACTCTGCTGTCAGTGGTTCAGGCATGACAGGCTGGAGAGTGCCGAGAATAGACGAGCTTAGTAGCCTACAATCTATCTTCAATAACTTGGAAGAACAACCGAGTTCTGATATTGGTACTACTAACTTGCAGCCTTCTTGGTACTGGAGTGATACGTCTGAACCTGATGGTGTTTGGGGTTGGTACTTCGGCAGTTCTGGTGTTTCGGGTATCTACACTAAGACCGCTAACCTTTATGTTCGTTGCGTAAAGAGTAATAATTAACTCTTTGTCAAACAACGTTCAACGTAGCTAAGTAGACTCCAACAATTAGTTTATATTATTTTTTTCGGCAAAGGTAAAGGACTCTCTAAAGAAAAGAATTGTTTACACACGATTCTTTCGTCTTGTCCTTTACCTTTCGCCGAAATTAGTCTCTTCTTCTCCCCATATAAATCATAATATAATACACCAATGTACCTAATGAAGAAAGTGCTGCAACTACATACGTATAAGCCGCTGACTTCAAGGCATTTTGTGCTTTATCGTGATTGTATGAGTTCGTAACACCGGCACTGCTTAACCATGCTAAAGCTCTTCTACTTGCATCAATCTCAACAGGTAAAGTGATGAAACTGAACAAAGTTGTAATAGCAAATAAACAAATACCAGCTAATAATAGAGTGGGAAAAGTATTAACCAAAAAAATTCCGGCTAACAAAACCCAAGTCATCCACTTAGATGCAAAACTTACAAAAGGAACTAATTTAGAACGCATTTGCAAAGGAGCATAGGCTTTGGCATGTTGCACTGCATGACCACACTCATGAGCTGCAACTGCAGCAGCAGCAACGCTATTACTTCCATAAACGACATCACTGAGATTTACTGTTCTATTGGCCGGATTATAATGGTCGGTCAATGAACCTGGAGTGGATATTACATTTACATCATATATTCCGTTATCATGAAGCATTTTTAAGGCGACATCTTTACCTGTCATCCCGTTTCCTAAAGGAATCTGAGAATAAGCTTTAAATTTTCTTTGTAAGTTAGCCGATGCCAACCAACTAATCAATGCTATTCCGCCGAATAAAATCCAATACATCATGTTAGGATTTACGCCTTCCATATTATTAAGTTTTAATTGTTTTACACTTACACAACAAATTGTTTGCCAGGAAAGTTCTTTAATCCTGGTATCTTATGATAGTTTGCTCTCTATCAGGCCCTACGGATACAATTGCAATCGGTACATTTAATTCTTCTTCCAAAAATGACAAATAGGCATTAAATTCTTCCGGAAATTCATCTTCCGACTGCATTTTTGTCATATCCGTTTTCCAGCCGGGAAGCTCAATATATATTGGTTGGAGATTATCATTGATTTCGAAAGGAAAATCTTCAGTTTCTTCTCCATCGATGTTATATGCAACACATGCTTTAATTGTGTCAAACATATCCATTACATCACTTTTCATCATGATGAGTTTTGTAACTCCATTAATCATAATGGCATACCGGAGAGCAACCAGATCCACCCATCCACAACGACGCGGACGACCTGTCACAGAGCCATATTCATGACCCAAATCCCGCATTTTATCACCGGTTTCATCAAAAAGTTCGGTAGGAAACGGACCGCTACCAACCCTGGTACAATAGGCTTTGAAAATTCCATGGACCTCTCCTATTTTGTTCGGTGCAATTCCCAGACCGGTACAAGCTCCGGCACAGATTGTATTGGAAGATGTTACAAAAGGATATGAACCAAAGTCAACATCCAGCATGGTTCCTTGTGCTCCTTCTGCCAATACTTTCTTTCCATCACTCAATTGTTTATTGATAAAATGATCATTATCAATAATTTGAAATCTTTTAAGACATTCTATTCCGGCAAACCAATCTTTTTCTACAGCATCTAAATCATATTGAAAATCCAATTGTTTCAGAATTTCTTTATGACGGTTAACCGCTGCATTGTATTTTTTTTCAAAATCATGAAAAATATCACCGATACGAATACCGTTCCGGCTTACTTTATCTGTGTAAGTAGGTCCGATCCCTTTGCCGGTTGTACCTATTTTGCCTTCTCCTTTATTCGCTTCATAAGCAGCGTCAAGTAATCTGTGAGTAGGAAGAATCAGATGGGCTTTTTTAGAAATTAGCAAACGTTTTGTCAAATCATGTCCGGAGGCTTCCAAAGCTTCAACTTCTACTTTAAAAAGAGCCGGGTCAAGCACTACTCCATTGCCAATTACATTTACTTTTCCTCCTTGAAATATTCCGGAAGGAATGGAACGAAGTACATATTTTTGTCCTTGAAATTCAAGCGTATGCCCGGCATTAGGTCCTCCCTGAAATCTGGCGATTATATCATATCCCGGCGTAAGTACATCAACAACTTTGCCTTTTCCTTCATCTCCCCATTGTAAACCTAACAATACATCAACTTTCATTTTTATCTAAATTTTTTTGTTTTTTCTTTTTTGTCGTACATTTATTACACATTCCATAAACATATAAACCATAATGGGTGGGTGTAAATTTTTTTATTTTTTTTGCTTCAATGAATTCTTTTAACTCATTGTCTCTATATTCTTGAATCAAACCACATTCCAGACAAATCAAATGATGGTGGTATTCATTGTTATAGGCTCTTTCATAATAAGAAATGTTGGTTCCGAACTGATGACGCAGAACTAACTTACAATCAACCAGCAACTGCATGGTATTATAAAGAGTGGCACGACTAACTCTGAATTTTTTTTCATTCATCGTCTCATGAAGAGTATCCATATTGAAATGACCTGATTCTGAGTAAATGTGATCTAAGATAGCAAATCTTTCAGGGGTACGACGACATTTATGAGTCGATAAATATTCAATAAACTGTTGTTTTACAGTCTCTTTTATTTTTTCTTTATCCATTTGTTGATTGCTAAAAGATAGATTGCAAAGTTAACTTTTTTGTCCTAAAAGAAAAAATTATCTTCATTGATTATTTGAGTAATAATCATATTCGAATTTCAAGATTTTTATAAATTCTTCCTTTAATTGAATGTCATCAAATTCCAAATTATCAACAGCTTGTAATATTTCATTTAAGACTGGTAGTGATTGTCTTCCCAAACGTTTTAATGCTGTTACTGATGCATTTCTCAGGTGTAACGATTCGTTTTGCAGGTTTTGGGAAGCTTCCGAAAGAAATTGTTCTTTTTCTTTTCCTTCAAATATATAATCTTTTGAGAAAAGACGGGCATAAAGCAAAAATCCGGAAATTTTAACATATAATTCATCAGATAAGATCCAGTTGTATGCTTTCTGCCTGGCATCCGGAAGTTTTGAAAAGCAATTCATGCAGGCTTGTTCTGCCAGCTCCAGATTATCAATTTCTTTTACCCACACATCTGCGTCTTTGAAATCTTCGACCGGACAGAGCAAAGTTGCCAGAATTTTTAATTCCCGGATATCTTCTTTCCACAAATCATTGGCTAATTTTAAGTCAGGAGTATATTCCTTAGCCATTTGGCGCAGACGGGGGATATCTACGCCAAAATTGAGTTTATGTTTCATCCCTTTCTCTCTCATAGCAGTTGAGACAACCCCGTTCATGGAAAGGCGAAGACGTTTTTTTATTTCTTTCATGGTGAAGAATAATGAAAGATGAAGGTCGCTTAATTATATGTTGGCAATGTTGAATAATCCTTTGAATACCGGAGCATTTGCTCTACATATCCTTCATTATAAGACACTTTTACATCAGTAATATTTCCATCTTTATCTTTCACCAATTCGTAAACAGGATTTACAAATCCTTTATATGGAGCAAGATTTAACTTTTTGTATCTTCCTAATATCTCCTGGTGTAAGGTCGGGTCTACTTTTACTGCATAATTTTCGACAATGGCTTTTCCGGCAGCATAATCACCAGTTGATTTTATACGTTGTATTTCTGCCAGTAATTGACCAAACAATGTACGTAATTTTTCGTAATCGTTGACCACAACATAAGTCTTTTCATTCTTTTTGGCAAATTCAACAACTTTGTCAGTAGCGCCTTTTTCCAATACCCAATGAGCAATAAGCGAACGATTACGCATATGAGCTTCTTCAATATTTTTACCTGGCTCTATACGAACCAATTGCGTCATCAAACCATTCATCATGAATTTATAATATTCGGCTTTGTATGCATCTTTATCTTTGAGAAGTCCCATTTCGACTAATTTAGGATCGGCAATGAAATATAAACCATATAAATCTGCACGAGCTTCTTCTATGGTTGCTGTATAAGATTTTAACGCATTCGGATTAACATTGGGAAGAAGTTTTCCGGAACCATGCCCTAAACATTCATGTAAATCCGTATGAAGATTATCACTAATGAAGCCATATACACTCATCAAGTGTCGTTCTGTATCGCTCCAAGCAAATTCTTCGTTAAATCCATTGCCTTGAGCCGCTTTGTCATAGGCTTCGGTAATATTTTCGATAGTTACAGATTTAGATCCGAAATCTTTACGGATCCAATTGGAATTAGGCAAATTGACTCCAATAGGTGTTGCCGGATAACAATCGCCTCCTAACATAGTGGTTGTAATCACCTTAGCGGAAACTCCTTTTACCTGTTCTTTTTTGAAACGGGGGTCAACTGGTGAATGATTTTCGAACCATTGGGCGCTATCACTGATGAGTTCCGTACGCTTAGTAGCTTCTAAGTTTTTGAAATTCACCATTGATTCCCAACTGGCTTTCATGTGCAGCGGATCTCCGTATGTTTCAGTAAAGCCATTTACGAAGTCTACCCTGGAATTCAAATCCTTTACCCATTCGATGGAATATTCATCATAAAGCTTCAGATCACCGGTACGATAGAATTTGATTAGAGTTTCTATGACTTTCTTTTGTTGGTCGTTTTCAGCTACACCTTGTGCTAATGTTAGCCAATAGATAATTTTTTCAATGGCTTGAGTGTAAAGGCCTCCTTCTTTCCAAACTTTTTCGACTAATTTTCCATTTTCCTTAACCAAACGGCTATTCAGGCCATAAGAAACCGGAGTATGATCATTAGGCTTTTTCATTTTATTGTAAAAAGCTTCAGCTTCCGCTTGGGTAATGTCTTGTCCGTAATAATTATTAGCAGAAGTAAGAATCAAGTCAGCATGTGCATCCTGAT
This sequence comes from Bacteroidales bacterium, assembly GCA_031553435.1. Classification (GTDB taxonomy): domain Bacteria; phylum Bacteroidota; class Bacteroidia; order Bacteroidales; family Azobacteroidaceae; genus JAVBLQ01. The sequence continues at coordinate 13,667 of JAVBLQ010000002.1, forward strand.
TCACTTTTCTTGCATATAATTGAGGATCGAAAATAACAGGTACCAATTCATCCAGAAATGCACTTACTGTTTGATTTTCTTTTAATGGTAATTTAGATGAGTCTATTGATTTTACTGTTTTAATAAAAAATTCTTTGGAACATCCGGGAAGAAATTTTTCTTCTCCATAATGATGATGAATTCCGTTGGAAAACCAAACTCTTTTCAAATAAATTTCAAGTTGTTTGAATTCTTCCGTATTTCTGTCACCTGTATAATTATTGTAGATTGCTTCTAATGTACGACGAATAGCCAGGTTATACCGGAAATTCTGATCATACAAAATATCCCTTCCTTCTATTGCAGCCTGAGATAGATAATAAGTCAACTTTTTTTGTTCCAAGGGAAGTGATTCAAATCCGGAAACCAAATAACGCAAAATTTGTAAATCTGCGAATTGATCAACCGCGTATTTGAAGTCTTTAAGGTTCTCAGTTTCTTTTACTTCGGTATTATTAACTTTTGAATTACAAGCAATTAAAAAAAATGGTGCCATGACAACTAAAAGTGTTTTTTTCATCTTGTTTTATGTTTCAAATTTGAATACAAAGATAAAACTAAAAAACATAGCTGCAAATATAGTTGCCATGGCAAAATATTATTTTAAGTACATACAGTTCTTATGATTTTTTTCTTGCTTTATTTTGAAATAAAAAGTATACCAGAAGTACAATAAAAACAAATAAAAAAACGAAAGATATAGATAAAATCAAATTGGCTGACGGCCAATGAGATAATTTCCCAAAACTACCTACAATGGATATACCCATGTAAGATATGAATAATATGTATAGTAATTTCTTTGATGTTTTCATGATCCATTTATTTAACATGTACAATATACAGCTATTGTTAATGCCACTGCATAAGAGTTTGTTATCTGAGCCAGACATCCGGAAAAGTCACAACAAAAGTTATTCCAATTTCTTTGAAAACAATCATTATAACTTTCTCCCATTCTCCTACGTCCTAATTCATTACAATTTGCACCAGCAGCTCTTAGAGTAATATTATTATGTTCAAATATTTTTCCTGTCTTATTTATGGAATATACTTCCATATTGTTTTCATTTAAATCATTAACAAGCATTAGCTTAGAATCTAATTCATTATAGTGTCTCAATAAATTCAGTTCTAATTTTTTTAATATCAAATTTTTATTGTCAATTTTTAAGATAAAAAAATCATCT
>JAVBLQ010000123.1:0-37309 GCA_031553435.1 Bacteroidales bacterium
CAAAACAAGTTATATTTATATAGGAACAGATGGCAGTAGTTGGATTTATAATGGAACAGCTTATGTTACTCAAGTAACTCCCGCATCTACGGAGTGGAACATACAAGGAACTTCTGTTGATGCTGGAAGCAGTAAAGTAGCGGCCATTCAAAGAAGCGGACCTGTGTATATCGGTTCGGGAGGCGGTGTTTCCGGCGCACTGTTTGTAGGAAATTCAAAATTTGTCAATATACCTGCTTTTAATGAAGATCAAAATATAGATGTAATATCCAATGGAGCCGTGCCGGTTATAACTAAAAATGGAAAATATTTTGTTGCAGGTCTCTATACTCAAAAACACATGATTATTAATAAAGGAATAACTAATTCGGGTATTTTTAATGGACTTTCATCTGCTATATATCGAAGAGGTCCAAATGATGGAGGTACTTTAGAAACACTTATAGGAGTTAGATCTGTCTGGGGACATGCTTCTGGAGAAGGTGGTCTTGATGATGCGATAACAAATTATGCATATGGCTTTTATTCCGTTACAGCTACTGGTAGAGGTAAAATTAACAATGCGTATGATTATTATGCTGATGATTATGGATCGCCTGCTACTGTTGTTAATAAATATGGAGTTTATATTAATGGAACAGGTAAAACAAACTATTTTGCAGGAAATGTAGGTATAGGAACAGCAACTCCCAATAATAAGCTTCAAGTAGTTGGTGGAAGTGTTTATGTAGGAACCACACCTTCTTCCGGAGTTATTTGGGCTGGTAACTCAAATGTTGATGGTGTTGCACTTCAATCAACCAATTTATTTGTTCAAAGTTCAGTTAGCTCTACTGCAAATGTATTTTTATCCAAAAATAAAACGTTGGCAGGAGGCAATATAAATGGACAGAATTTCGTGTCTTTTATGACTTCTACCACTGGAGTAACTGGAACTGTTATTGGTACTATAGCAGCAAATACAACTGGAACTGGTATTGTTTATAATGCAACCTCCGACAAACGCCTCAAAGAAAACATCACAAACACCCATTACAGCCTTTCCGACCTCATGAAAATCAGCGTCAAAGACTACAACTTCAAAAGCGATGAAACCAAAACAGTTCAAACCGGTTTCTTAGCTCAGGATCTGTACGAAGTTTATCCCGAAGCTGTTAGCGTAGGTGGCGATAATGCTCAGGAAAATCCATGGGCAGTAGATTACGGGAAAGTAACTCCATTATTGGTAAAAGCTATCCAGGATCAACAAAAGATCATTGAACAACTGGAAGTGCGTATCAAAGCATTGGAAAGCAAATAACACTAAAAATATCCTCATTGTGAAATGAGTTCAAGGGCACGTCAACGCAGACAATTCCACACCCGCAAAGGTTCTTTTTATTCCTTTTAACACAAACCAGAGTTGCGGAGTGCCTGGGAGAGGCCATTAGGGGGCCGCTCTGCGTTGAAACCCTTGATATAATTGAAAATGGAAAATGGGAAATTGAAAATGATTTCGTGCATAAGCCAAATTTCCGATAAAAAATTAACATGCATTAAAAAAATACTATATTTGCATAAAATAACATTTTTAACTGGTTGTTTCAAATTGCAAATGATGGTAATGCCTGATGCCTAATGTTCAGGCAATAATTTTCTTATTTTAAATTTCTTAAATCATGAACAACAAAAGAAAACTTTCCTTAAACAAGGAGACAATTGCGAAATTGAATGAAAGTGAAATGAGTGGACTTAAAGGAGGAGGAATCACTAGTGGTAAAGGTTGTGATATCCATACTATAGGTCATGATGAATATTATTACCGTACTTTCAGAAAAGCGGGAAAAGTATATATGACAAATGTAAAGTTTGCCTGCTTGAGCCAAAGCAGAGAAAGATGGTGCTACGGTACAGCATGACCTGAATTTCAATAATAGTGAGGCTTCCTGAAATAATGTTCCGGGAGCCTCATTCTCTATCTATTTTTACTCCGAAAATGAAACTAATCCAAGAAAAACTAAAAGAAATTGCCCGTTTCTTTAGCACGATAGAATTTAATCCTTCCAAAGGAATCGGCCTATTGAGTGGAAGCTCGGGGATAGCCCTTTTCTTATTTTACTATTCCAGATTTTACGACGATAAGTTCTTTGAAGAAAAAGCAATGGACATATTGGAATCAACTGTCGAGCAAATTACGGCAAATGAAATACATACATTTTGCAATGGCATCAGTGGTTTTTGTTGGAGTATACATCATTTACTCAAACATAAATTTCTCCATGAAGAAAATTCCGAACTTATTGAACCATTTGATAATTACTTGTGCAGAAACATCATAGCAGAACTATCCGTCGGGAATATTGATTTTTTACATGGAGCTGTCGGAACTGCAAATTATTTGTTGAAACGAATTGAAAATAACAAAGTAAGAGATACAATCAGTGAGATACTTAACCAATTAAACCAACAAAAAATTTGTCTGGATAAGTCTTCATGCTGGAAATATATACGGGATTACGAAACCAATGAAAAAATAATAAATATAAGTTTATCTCATGGTTTATCCGGCACTTGTATTTTTTTATCCAATGCGTACAAAGCGGGAATAAATCAGGCATTAACAAAAGAACTATCAGAATCAAGTATCGAGTTTTTGCTCAATCAGGAAATCACAACTCCAGACCGTCATTCAATGTTTCCGACATTCGCTTTGAATAATGACTCTATGGTCGATCTGTGGAGCCGCCTGGGGTGGTGTTACGGAGATTTGGGCGTTGCTTTTGCCATTTGGCATTACTCCCAAACATTTAATGACAAAACATTGGAGAACAAAGCCATCGAAATATTTTTACATTCAGCCCAAAGAAGAAATTTAAAAAAGAATAGCATTTCGGATGCTGGCATTTGTCATGGAACTGCAGGTTTGGCGTTAATTTTCAGAAGAATATATCTGAATACAAAAATGGAAATATTCAAATCGACATCCGAATATTGGTTGAAAAAAACACTGCGGATATCTGTACAAGAAAATGGTTTTACCGGCTTTACAGATTCTGAAGGGAATTTCAATCCGAATTTACTGGAAGGTATTGCCGGAATCGGCCTGGTGCTTCTTTCTTTTGCAACAGATACAGAGCCAATCTGGGATGAATGTTTGTTATTAAGTTGATTATCAATAATTATGTATCTACATTTCAATAAATTTATATTACGGACCCCCAAATTTCCTTTATCTTTTTCATTTAATAAGTTTGATGAAATATTAAGTCAATCAGATTTTATAAAGAACGATGATATACTTTACCTGGCATCTCCCGCTTTTCATGAAGAATACACAAAACAAGAAACACAAAACAAGAAAGATAAACAGCAAAGCCTTTATTCTCTGGTTCGGTATTTAAACCGAATGTCTACCCGTTGTACCCCTTTCGGCTTATTTGCCGGCTGTTCAATTGGAGAAATCGGAGTAACAACAAATATTTTTATTGACAAAAAGACTTACCGGACAACTCGCCTTGACATGTATTTTCTTTGCGCATTATCACAAGCGTTGACTCAAATTCCGGAAATAAAAAATCAATTAAAATATTTCCCTAACACAAGTCTTTATAACATTGGGAAAAAATATCGATATGTAGAATGTTATTTTAGTAACGCAAAAAAAATACACAAAATATCATCCGTAGATCAATCCGTTTATCTGAACTCCGTGTTAAAGGAGGTCGAATCCGGAACTTTTATAAATCAATTAATTGCCTGTCTTGTGAGTGATGAGATTTCATTTGAGGATGCTTCATTCTTTATCGATGAAATGATCAATGAACAATTACTCATCAGCGAGCTTGATCCGATTGTGACCGGAGGCGACTATTTTGAATTCATATTGAGTATATTGAATAGAATTAACTGTCCGGATTATGTTTTCTTAAAACTTAAAAAAATCAGGGACTTATTAAATTGTTTGGATAATGAAACTGATCATCCCCTTGATATTTATCCTCAAATCATTCAACTCATAGATGACATACAAATTCCTTATGAAGAAAAAATGCTTTTTCAAGTGGATATGATACGCCATTTGCCAAATGCATCATTAGGAAAAGAAATCATTGAAGAAATACAATCAACACTAAACTTCGTCAATAAAATAACGCCTTATATTAAAAAAGAATCGTTAGAAACATTTAAACAAACATTCTTCAATCGCTATGAATATGCTGAAGTTCCATTAATGGAAGCGCTTGATCCGGAATCAGGAATCGGATACCCTGTCCAGTCCGGACAAAACGACATCTCTCCTCTGATCGATAATTTCATTTTACCTGAAGAGCAAACCGGAAATACAAAATTATACAATCCTTTGGAAATAATTCTGTTAAATAAAGCGATTGAAATAATTAACTTAAAACAATCAGAAATAATCCTTTCGGATAACGACCTGGATGATCTCAATAATAAAAGTGAATGGAGAGATCTTCCTCCAACTATTTCAGTTTTATTTAGCGTATTTGAAGATGAAAAAAACAATAACCTGGTGAAACTTCTATCTGCAAGGGGAGCTTCCGGAGCCAATCTAATCAGCCGTTTTTCTCACACATCACCTTCAATACATTCTTTCGTTCAAGAAATTATCGACAAAGAACAAGAAATAACTCCCGATGCCATTCTGGCAGAAATTGTACATTTGCCGGAATCCAGGGTTGGCAATATTCTCTCCCGGCCGCATTTGCGTGAGTATGAATTGGTATATTTGGCTCATTCTGATTTGCCCTTAGAGAAACAGCTGAAAATGGACGATTTGTTTTTATCTATTCGTCGAGGCAAATTATCCATACATTCAAAAAAATTAGGAAAAGAAATTATTCCCAGATTAACAACCGCTCATAATTATCATAACAATTCAATTCCTGTTTATCAATTCCTGTGTGATATGCAACATCCGAATGGAAGAAACGAATTATATCTTTCATGGGGAACTTTGCTTAATGACCTGGAATATCTCCCGCGTGTCCGGTATAAAAATACAATCTTGTGGGCTGCCACCTGGAATGTAAAAAACGAAGAAATAAAGCCATTTATTTCTATCGAAAATGAAGAAATTCTGATCGGAAAAATCACAGAATGGAGACAAAAACGCTTTATTCCTCAATATGTATCATTGATTGAAGCCGACAGGGAATTGTTTGTTGATTGGGAAAATAATCTAAGCATTCAAGCTTTGTTTTCCATTATCAAAAATCATCCGGTAGTCAGATTCGAAGAGTTTCTTTTTCATCCTGAAAAAGGTATCGTTAAAGGAGAAGACGGGATTTATGCAAATGAATTTATTGTCACCTTTTATAAAGAACAAGAGAAAAGATGAAATCAGACAATCGAAAATATATTCCGGGAAGTGAATGGATTTATTTTAAGCTGTATACCGGATACAAAACGGCCGACAGTATTTTGACAAACACGATCAGTAAGATTGTCAGAAATCTTTACAAAAAACAACTCATCGAAAAATGGTTTTTTATCCGCTATGCTGATCCCGATTTTCATATCCGGTTCAGGATATTAGCAAAAAATATTCATTCCATAGGAGAAATTATCAATATCTGTTATCCCGAATTTAATCGTTTAACAAAAGAAAAATCAATCTGGAAAGTACAGATCGATACTTATAACAGGGAGTTGGAAAGATATCATCCGGCATTGATAAGTGATGTCGAATCCATTTTTCAGATTGACAGCGAATCCATGTTGAATATTCTCTCGATCCTGAAACTTATTCCGGATGAAAACTTCAGATGGATGATCGCCTTAAAACTTATTGACAATACGTTAGATAGTTTTTCTTTTTCTCTTGAAGAAAAAATGAATTTAATGAAAGATGTCAGTAATTCTTACAAATCAGAATTCGGGTTTGATGAATATAATTCTAAACAATTCAATGACAAGTTTAGAAATAATAAAGAGACTATTGAATTTATCCTGCAAAACAAATTCAATAATGAATTTTTTTTACCTTTGCTTCCTGAGATAGAAAAGAGATCGGGAATCCTAAATTCAATCACTAAACCTTTATTAAAAAAGGCAAAAAAATACGGAGCAGATATTCACTCCTTCTCATCAAGTCATATCCATATGACATTAAACCGGTTATTCCGGTCGCAAAACCGTATGCATGAATTAATCCTTTACGATTTTATGCGAAGATATTACACAAGTGAAATTGCACGGCAAAAATATGATAAAAGAGAATAATTTATGGCTTTAAACTCATTCCCCCATTACCTTCAATTAGATGCAATGGATTGTGGTCCGACCTGTCTTCGTATAATTGCCAAACATTATGGGAAAACATACTCTTTGCAATCTTTACGCGAGAAATCATTTATTACCCGTGAAGGTGTTTCGATGCTTGGCATCAGTGATGCTGCCGAAAACATTGGATTCAGGACAACCGGAGTTATTGCTACCTTTCAACAATTAGTCGAAGATGTACCATTGCCTTGCATTCTCCATTGGAATCAAAGCCATTTTGTGGTTTGTTATGACATAGAAAAAAAAGGGACTGGCGATTATGCCATCAGCATTTCAGATCCGGCGCATGGACTCAGCACGATGAGCCTGAAAGAATTTTTACCATGCTGGATTTCTTCCGTAGTGGACGGACAGGGAGCCGGAGCTGCCTTGGTATTAGAACCTGGTCCTGAATTTTATGACCAGGAAGATGAAAAAAAACAGAACTCACGCAATATCAGATATTTTTTTCGTTACCTGTTTCCTTACAAAAAAGAATTTATGCAATTGATATTGGGGATGTTAACCGGAATGATTCTGCAACTCATCCTTCCCTTCCTTACTCAATCAATTGTTGATAATGGAATTCAACCCGGAAACCTGAACTTCATTACTTTAGTACTAATCGCCCAACTAATTATTTTTATTACCAAACTTGGAGTAGATTTTATTCGAAGCTGGATTTTACTTCACATCAACGCCAGGATCGATATTACATTGATTTCAGACTTTCTCTCCAAATTAATGCGGCTACCACTCGGATTCTTCGACACCAAAATGGTAGGCGATATCATGCAAAGAATCGATGACCACGGACGAATCAAAGCTTTCCTTACCGGATCATCTTTAAATGTCCTGTTTTCTTTTGTTAACTTTATCATTTTCGGAGCTATATTAGCCTATTATAATCTGACGATACTGGCTATATTTTTACTGGGAAATGCTTTATACATCGCTTGGGTATTAGCTTTCATGAAATACCGGAGGGAGTTGGACTACAAACGCTTTACACAGGCTGCAGGAGAACAAAGCAGTCTTTTCCAACTGATTACCGGCATGCAGGAGATCAAACTCAATAATTGTGAAAAACAAAAACGCTGGCAATGGGAACGTATTCAGGTCAAACTTTTCAAAATCAGTGTTAAAAGCTTGGCATTAGGCCAATACCAACAGATCGGATCCGTTTTTTTTAGCCAGACAACGGGAATCATTGTTTCTTTCATTGCAGCCAAAGCCGTTGTCACCGGTGATATGACAATGGGTATGATGATGTCGCTGACTTATATCATCGGACAACTTTCTGCACCTATCGAGCAGTTTATCGGATTTTCCCAATCATTGCAGGATGCAAAAATCAGTCTGGAACGATTGGGCGAAATACATAACAAGGAAGATGAAGACCAGACGGCAGATTCAAAACTTTCCGTTTTACCGGAAAATAAAGACATACAAATTAATCAATTATCTTTCAGCTATGACGGAGCCGATCGAAATTATGTTTTGCAGGATATCGATCTGAAAATACCTCACAATAAAACGACAGCTATCGTAGGCGCCAGCGGGAGCGGAAAAACCACATTGATCAAGCTATTATTAGGATTTTATCTGCCTAATAAAGGAGATATACAGGTTGGAGACAGTTTGCTTAAAAATATCAATCCTCACCTTTGGCGACAAAAAACGGGAGCTGTTATGCAAGACGGATTTATTTTTTCAGATACCATTGCCAACAATATTGCTTTGGGAGAAGAGAGAATAGATAAGGAACGTTTACGAATAGCAGTAAAAATTGCCAACATTCAGGAGTTTATAGATTCTTTGCCTCTGGGTTACAATACCAAAATCGGGATGGAAGGCAATGGCATCAGTCAAGGTCAACGGCAACGCCTGCTGATAGCCCGTTTAATCTATAAAAATCCTGATTTCTTGTTTCTCGATGAAGCAACCAATGCCCTGGATGCAAAAAATGAAAGAGAAATCATGGTAAATCTGAAGCAGTTTTACCAGGGAAAAACGGTTGTAGTTGTAGCTCATCGTTTAAGTACCGTTCAAAATGCAGACAACATTGTAGTGCTGGAGAAAGGAAAAATTGTGGAGCAAGGCACTCATTCGAGGTTGACGCTAAAGCGCGGGATATATTATCAATTGGTAAAAAATCAGTTGGAGTTGGGAAATTAAGAGGCGGTTTAAATTTACAAATCGTATCCGATGTGAAGGTGAAAGGTGAAGGTCGCTTTGCTCCCTTGTGAATTGTAGATTCCAAGTACAATTCACCTTTCACAAGGGAGCGAAGCGACCCTCACCTTTCACTTCTTTATAAATTTCACCGTTTCAATCCTGTTTTGTGTTTGAATTTGCAATAAATAAATTCCCTTTGGTAAAGTAGAAACGGGAATGGAAAATTGAGGATGGAAAGTGGAAAATGGGAAGTGGGAAATGATTTTGCCTGTCATATCCAATATCTTAACATTTTCAATTTTCAAATTTCCATTTTCCATTTTCAATTCGTCTTCAACGGGATTGGGATAGATTTTTATTGTTGATGAATTGGTTTTTGCATCTTCAATTCCTGAAGGCAGTTGAATTTGTTTATCTGTATATATATGATATTCACCGGGTTGAAGTGTGACGGTATAAGTAGCAGATGTAACATTGATCGTTGTTCCCGTAAGAGCTTCGTACCAGGTTCCCGTTTTGGGCAGAGTAACGGAAATACTTCCCGCTTTCACATCAAAATTACCGATAGCAAAGGCGTTCATATCAGCATTTTTCCAGACAAAAGATTTCAGTAATCCGGTAAGGCTATACGTAAAGTCAGTCGTTGAAAATGTCGGATAGGTTGCTTTCAGATAGTTGAGATTAGCATAAGTCTTATAAATCTCTTTCCGGGCAGCATTATCGGCATAATCCCAGCGAACCGGTTTGGGAGCTGTACGGCAATCGTTATTTATTGTTCCATCTTCACAACGGTTGATTGAATAATCGTATCCTAATTCCCCGAACTGCCAGATCATTTTTGGCCCGGGAGTCGGCAAATAGAAACAAGCCGAAAGTTTTGCCCGATCAAGTGCAACATTCAGATATTTAACATTATAAGTTGACGCCGAATTTCCATATTCCCGGTTTTTATACATCATTCGCTCTTCGTCATGACTTTCCATGTAGGCTACTAAATTTGGCTGATGAAAATTCCGTTTGGAATAGATACTACCCGATAAGTCCGACCTGTCTGAATAACCCATGCTTGATTGGCAATAAGCATCGTTCATGTTTCCCCACAACAAAATGTCGGCGTCAGCCAGTTCTATTTCTTCCGAGTTTTCTGCAAGATGCTCGAAAATAACAATGGCATCTGACTTGCGTTTTTGAATTTCCGAGCGCATCCGCTTGAGAATTGCAATGCGGGAAGCATCGTAAGCCCAACCATCGCCCGGTTTTTGTGTAAAACCTTTGGTAAAGTCAAAACGGAAGCCGTCGATTTTGTACTCTTTCATCCAATAGCTATTGATACTATCGACCAAAGCTTTTGTTTGAGTGCTTTCGTGATTGAAATCATAACCCCAACTATAAGTGGCATTGGGAGACGTCACATTATACCAGGGATTATTGGCCGCCGGCGTGTTGGTTGTACTATTCCAATATAATTGTACAAAAGGCGATTGTCCGTAAGAATGGTTCAACACCATATCCATGATAACTGCCATTCCTTTTTGATGACAAGCATCGATAAGAGTTTTGAAATCATTTTTAGTCCCGTAATATTTATCCACTGCAAAATAAAAAGACGGATTATATCCCCAACTGTTGTTTCCTTCAAATTCATTGACCGGCATCAATTCTATGGCATTGACTCCTAGTGATTTCAAATAATCCAACTTTTGCATAGCTGCAGAAAAAGTATGTTCCTGGACAAAATCGCGGATCAGCATTTCGTAAATCACTAATTTATCCTTGGGAGGTGATTGAAAATTCGTTACCTGCCAGTTGTAAGCCGGTTGTCCGGTTTGAAATACCGACACAATTCCTTCTGTTTTTCCAGCAGGATAAGGTTTTAAATCGGGATAAACAGAAGTTGGAATATAGGAATCATTCCATGGATCCAAGACTTTATCTGTATAAGGATCTGCTATTTTCAACTTGCCATCTACATAGTATTGGTAAGCGTATTCTTTTCCGGCTTCCAATCCGGGGAGGGTGATCCAACAGGAATCGCCGTCTTTTTTCATCAGATTATTATTGCTGATCTGCCAGTTGTTAAAATCTCCGACCAGATATACAAAATCCTTATGCGGAGCGTACAAGCATAACGTTACTGTTTGGTCATTAATGATATTGATTCCTGTCCGGACACCGGAAGGACGGGGCTCGTTGACAACAGCCGAACGTACAATTACTTCAACAGTATCACGGACAATGCCTGGAGCTGTTCCCGCTTCTGCAATCAGCTGATAGTTGCCTGAAACATTAAAAACCTGATTAAAATTTAAAACAGAGGCATTTTGAATTTCTTTTATGGAAGCGCCGTTCATCAGGCATTTGATTGTGGTTGATTGTGAAGTTTGTATTGAAACAGATAATGAAGTTCCGGCTTCAATAATTGTCGTTTTTTCTGCAGGATTGGTAAATACTACATTCAGACCGGCTTGGTATACATCTACAAAAATGTCTTTTCCTCCGGTTTCTTTTCCTTCTTTGCTGCCGTCGGCGCTCCGGAAAACAAGTGCTAATTGTTTGACGGTTTCCGAGGCATCGGTTATACCATAGTAAGAACGAATATCCGGAGAAATGGTTAATTTCCATTTATCATTTCCCAGCGATGTCATTTTACAAGCTGGAATATTCACATTCCAGGCTGCTTTCACATATTTCCAATCGGATGAAGAAGTTGATTTATTGGTAATTACTCCGGTATGGGCGTAAACATCACCGGTATATCCTTTCAGTCCTGCGGTGCCTTTGGTGGCATCGAAGATGATTTCTATTACTCCGCTTTCTTGTGTGACTATCGTCGGATTAGTCGTTACAACTTGCGCCGGCGATAATGTAACAAATGAAAATAACAGCAGCAACGGTAAAAATAAATTTTTCATAAAACCGGTTGTTCTATGTGAGGGTCGTTGTACTCCTTGTGAGGCTTGCTAACGCAAGCTTGTGAGGCTCACAAGAAGTACAACGACCCTTACATTATTGTTTAACAATAGTACAAGTATAAGCCGAAGCATTACCTAATTTCAAAGTAATCAGGTAAGTGCCGCCTGATTCAACACGGATATTGTCGCCGCCATAGGTTAAGTTGTTCACATTGCCGCCAAGGTTAATATCCCAACCGTTGTTTGCACGGAATTTGAATTCATTTCCTCCGGTTAATGTTGTAGTGACAGTCCATTCACCTGTTGCGGTATTCAAATTCATCGGTGTAGAAGTATCCCAACCTCCGGCAGTTGCACTACCGATCAATCCCCAATTAGTGGCTGTAGCCGTATAAGTATAAGGTTCCTTCGACAAATCAACCGTCAGGCGATAGAATCCGGTTTCGGAGATTGTTAAATCTATGGCATTATTGGCAGTAGAAAGCGTACCGTTTCCGCCATCGCCATAATTGGTGTGGTCCCAATCGGGGTCGGATGTAAACTTGAATTTATTTCCGGCCTCCATATATACATAACCATCGAATTTCCAGTCCATATTCGGAGAATATACAATGGGTGCAGTGGCAGGGCTCCAGCCTTGATGTCCGCCAGGAACATACAGTTGTCGTTTTGCATTGCCTAATAACTCAATTGTATAAGTAGATTCCATCATGTTGATGGTAATTTTTACCCACTGATCTTCCAATACACGCATAGCTTGCGAATTCTCAACAACCAATGTTCCTTCCAGATCGGTATTACCGTCAACCGGATTACCAATCACTCCGTCCCAACTGTCGGCATCTTTACTGGACTGAGGTACAATTTTGAAATAGCCTGACATTTGAACAGTAATGCTGAAAACAGGATCATCATAAACATCTAAATCGCTGTGGGAGAATTTATAGGCATCCAGATTAGCAAAACTCCAACCATTTACATCACCAATCAGATAGTAAGCTGATTCAATCTGAACATTTGAATATGGAGTGACGGTACAAGGTCCAAACACAGCCGGTGTGGGCATCATAGATGTCGAAGTTCCGTCCTGAATGTAAAAATAATTCCGAAGGTAAATAGCATGTGCTACGGGAGCTTTCGTGTTAAACAAAGTTTTTACAGCTTCGCTTAAATCGGTCGAGAGCACTGTTGCTGCGTTATCGGCACTTTTTACAGGCAATTCTACTACATTTGTAAAATCTTGAGTACCGGATATTTCGGTTCTGAATACCACCGTTGCGCCTTCCGCCAATTTAGGCGTAGCCGTTGCTTTTACGACTTGAAGTTCTTTTTCTTCTTCTGTCAGCACTAATGCAGCATTGAAATCGCTACCCATAGCTATGGTAAAACCATCAATCATTTGTGTTGCTTCTTGCGGATACGACTGTGGGGGAGCTACATCCAGGCCAATATCTTCTGTACATGCAGAAAATCCGGCTACAAGAAGTATTGCTAAAAAGAAATATATATTTTTCATCATTTGTCAAATTTTATTGGGAGTTTTATTGTATTTTTCCTGTTGCTTTAGTGAAATTGATGTACAATTTTTGGCCTATAGTGCCGGGGACCCTATCCTGATCGTCTCCTTTTGCTCTGTATATCAACTTTTCATTAAACACCATAAATTCGGTATGCCACCATTCCTGACCGTTGAGTACCACGCAAGCGCGAACTCCGCCATCGCTTTCGCCGGCTGCATTTCCGCTAAATGCAGGAGATACAAATTCCACATCGGCGCCTAATGAAATATCGGGCACTGTAAACTTGTTATTGTCGCCTGCTCCCCATACTCCTCCGGCCGCATTTCCGCACAAGTAAACATTTGGTTCAAGGAACTGTAAGTGGTAAATATAATCACGTCCCGAAATTTCGGTTGTTACTACGACGATATACCAGCCTGGATTTCCAATCACAATATTACCATCGTCGGAGAAAGAAATACCTGCCAACGCAGTTGATGTGCCGTCAATATCGGCGGTTGCACCAAATTCGTTTCCATCCTGCGTTTTTGCCGTGTTAAATTTAATTGCTGCATTGTCACTGCCGGATTTTCCCAGGTATTGAAGCACCCAGAACTTACCGTCTGCTCCCCAAACAGGTACCATGGTAGTTGCACTACTCCAGTTCCAATTATCGGTCACATTTCCAGCCAGGTACATATTTTCCGGCATGGTCATAGGTTCCAATGCAAAGTAGCCTTTTACTTTAGGCAGTTCAATGATATTTGACAATACTTTGTGACTGCCGTCAGACAGTTCGGCCGACAACCGTACATAAACGGGGAATGGTTCTGTGGGGAAATCCTCTTCATAGATAACACCCAACAAACCCACCAATGCGACAGCCATTTCGGAAGCGATTACATCCATCTTTGCCAAGTGGTAAGGAGTAGGAAGCGTGGTAAATTCTTCGAACGAACTTTTTGTAGCGACCTGTACGCGGTATGTGGTTGCGGCGGTAAAACCGTAAGCGGGTTGCGAGGTGGTAAGCTGAATGGTTTCCGTATTTTTCAAATCATAAATACCGGAAACGTAAACCGGCGTATTCAATACAAAGGTATCCGGTGTTGTCACTGTCGGATGATCGTCTGAGTCGCAAGCCCAAAACAAAGCCAGGCAAGCAAGCAGCATCATTATATTATATATATTTTTCATTTTTAATTTTTTCATTTTATGTTTAACAATCATTGGTATTAGTACCCTGCGTTTTGCTTCAGATTAGCATTGGAATTGATGTCTGATGATGGTATCGGATAGATGTTGAAATGTGCATCTGCTCCGCGACCACCTTGTGTGCCGCCTTTCCATTCCCAGACATAAGCGGAAGAGGTAAATAGATTGTAACGAATCAGGTCGGTACGGCGGAAACATTCCCAGTACAATTCACGGGCGCGTTCGTCGAGAATGAAATTCGTTGTTAATTGACTGTCGTTAATAGTACTGACACCTGCCCGGCTACGGATTTGATTGATATAACCTAATGCTTCTGTTTTTGAACCTCCACCGCGCACTACTGCTTCCGCATAAATCAGGTATTGTTCTGCCAGGCGGAACAATGGAAAGTCATTATCTGCGTAATCCTGACCCGCATTCGAGCCATAAACAGGATTTCCAGGAGTAGAAGCGGAAGTGATGTTTCGATATTTATAGGGTTGCAAGCCATTCGTCCAGGCCAAAGGATCATTTCCCAATGCCGGATTTTCACCTACAAGCAGGAAGCGTTTGTCATTCGACTCAAACTTGTCTGCCAATTCTTTTCTTGTACGGTATCCATTCCAGAAGTTGTTGTTACCTTTCATTCCATAGCTGATAATTTTATTGGCATACGTTGTTTCGTAATCTATATTTGAACCGCAGTTAATCAGGAACGAAGTGCCTCCATAACCATAAGCCTTCAATCCGTCATAAGTAATCGCCAAAATAATTTCGGGGTTGTTTTTATTGTTATCCGCCAAAAACAAATCTTCATATTTGTTTTTCAATGAATAGCCTGCTACGCCAATTACTTTTTTAGCGTAAGTGGCGGCATCCGTCCAGCGGGCAGTTCCCGTATAAACTTCAGCATTCAGATAAAGACGGGCAAGCAAAGCCCAGGCGGCTGCCTGGTCGGCGCGTCCGTATTCGTTTGTTTTCGCCGCTTTCAATAGGTTGTTGTTTGTGATATCCAATAGTTCCGATTCTACAAAATTAAATAATTCGGCACGATTGATTTGAGTAGGAAGAATATTCAACTCATCATTTTCCGTTACAAACGGAGGATTTCCGAAAATATCCATCATTACCCAATAATCGAATGCACGGATAAAACGGGCTTCGGCTTTGAAATTTTCAACTTCTTCGCCCAAACCTTCATCTGCATTCCGGAGGAATTCGTTGGCATACATGATTTGCATAATCACCCGGTAATACAAACCGGATGTGAATTTATCATCGTTAGTAAAATTAATATAATTCAATTCGGGAATTCCGGCGTCATTCCAAAGACAATGTGCTTCTTCGGTAGGAAGTTCCTGGTGATTGAACCAAACGCGCAAGAAGTCGGCGTTAGAACCTTCGTCGATGCCGGGAATGGGCAAGTCTGATTTTCCGGCAGGGCTTTCATTTCCTGTTGTTGTATAAGCAAGGTATACTTTTGCCAATGCGCCTTTTGTGCCTTCGAGTGTTGAGAATACGTTTTCTGAAGAAGACGTATTTTCAGGATAGATATCCAAATCCGTACAAGAAGCCAACGCCAGCATAGGCGCTATTATTGCAATGAATTTATATATATACTTTTTCATATTTTTCTTGTTTTGTTAATTAGAAACTGAGATTTAATCCGAGTACATATGTGCGCGGATTCGGATAGAAATTGTTGTCTATACCTTTGTTGTTGTCGTTTATAACTTCAGGATCTATACCGTCGTATTTGGTTACTGTAAATACGTTTTGAATCGAGAAATTTGCACGCAGGTTTGCTTTGTTGATCTTACCGAAATCATAGCCTAATTGGATATAGTCCATTTTCAGGAATGAAGCTTCCTGAACATAATAATCCGAAAGCAACTGACGATTATAGAAATTAGTTTCTAAACCATTTACCACATTGTTCATCAGGAAACTATTGGGATTCAGGGTTTGTGAAAAATTACCCAAATCCGAATTTACGTTGTTGTAAACATAATTTCCGATGCTTGCACGTAATGCTGTTGCCAACGACCATTTTTTATAGCTGAATGAAGTGTTGAAACCCATGTACCAATCGGGTGCAGGTTTATGATAAATATACAAATCTTTATCGGTTATTACGCCATCGCCATTGATGTCTTCATACACACCTTCTATCGGCTTTCCGTTTTCATCATATACCTGGCGGTAAACATAGAATGAATTGGGGGCAAAACCTACTTTGTGAATTTGAATCGTATTTGATGTACCTCCGGAAATTCCGCCTACCATGGCGCCGGGATAACCGGAATCAGGAGCGTCGTTTAAAGACAATTTGGAGATTTCCGTATTGTTGAAAGTAATATTGAATCCAAGTTCCCAATGTATGTCTTTGGTTTCTATGGCTACTGCATTAATATTACCTTCTACTCCCCAATTATCCATTGTTCCGATATTTTTTGTAATGTAAGGTGTGAAGTTACTACCTGCAGGCAGAGGTACTTCATTTAACAGATCTTTTGTGTGTTTTTGATAGTAATCAATACTACCATAAATGCGATTGTTTACAAATCCCCAGTCTAAACCGATATTTTGGGTAGTAGTTTCTTCCCATTTACGATTTGCGTCATAACCAGCGGGACGCCAGCCGGAATAGAATTTGTCTCCGAATTGCATCTGAGCGGTCGGATCGCTTAATGTATAAATAGGTAACCAACCGAAATCGCCATCCAAATCACTGCCAAAATCTTGCTGTCCGGTAACACCCCAACCTAAACGAAGTTTTAAGTTGGAAAGGACTTCAACCCCTTGAAGGAAAGCTTCGTCATGAATACGCCAGGCCAGGGCCACAGATGGGAAAGTACCCCAACGATTTTTGGGACTAAACCGTGATGAACCGTCGCGACGAATCGTCGCTGTCAATAAATATCTGTCGAGAAGATTGTAATTCAAACGGCCGTAAAAAGAAATCAAACGGTTGTGGAAAGGAATATTAGTACCTGCCGGCTTTGCAACACTTACACCATCGTAATAATATTCATCAAAAGGTATGTTTGTTGTTTGCCAATCTTGCCAGGTATAACCTCCCATTATGTCAAAGCGATTTGCATCGTTCAATTGTTTTGCATAGTTCAAATAAAATTCCAGGAGTGTATTTTGCTTTTGTTGATCGAAATAGGTTCTTTTTCCATTCGGATATTCTCTCGGTGACCAAGGTTGGGTAACCACTCCTCCTGTTCCTTGAGAAACATCATAACCTAAATTTAAATTAGCACGTAGATCAGGCAAGAAGTGAAATTTATAATCGAACTGGGCATTTCCGATACTACGAAAAACATCCGACTGATCATCTTTGGATTGAAGTAAAGCCACCGGGTTTTCGGTAGCCTGCGAGTTCAAACTGCCCGAAAATAACCACGCCCAATAGCCGTTGTAAGCATCGAAACCAGGGGCAGTAACGGGGTGTGTCGGATCCATACGTAAAGCGGCTCCGATAGCATCTCCATTTCCAAAGCGGGAGTGTGTCCAAATGCCTTTTACATTCAGGTTCACCGCTAAATGTTTGTCAAAAAAAGTCGGGGAAAGATTAAGAGAGAGAGTTCCCCGCTTCATATTATCCGTCTTCAGAATACCGTCCTGGCTGAGAAATCCGCCGGAAATCCGGTAAGGAAGATTTTTGTCAGCGCCACTGATAGTGATATTGTTATCGGTTGTGAAAGCATTGCGGAATATCTGGTCTTGCCAATCGGTATTGGCTGTACCAAGGTAACCGATGTATTGATCCACCCTATCCCCAACAAGTCTTATTGGAGCCTGGGTAGTTACAACATCGCGGAATTGATCGGCTGTGAGTACTTCGACTCTGCGGGCGATGGTAGCAATTGAATTTTGAGATGATATGTCTATTTTTTGTGCTTGTCCTAAAACTCCTTTTTTAGTGGTAATAATAATCACCCCATTGGAAGCGCGGGAACCATAAATAGCTGTTGCCGAAGCATCTTTCAAAATATTCATTGATTCGATGTCGTTGGGATTGATCGTCGATAGCGGGCTCGTCGCACCTGAGATAGATTCGTTATCCAATGGAACTCCATCAATAACGATCAACGGATCGTTGCTTGCATTCAAAGAAGCGCCGCCGCGAATACGGATTTGGTTACCGCTTCCTGCGCGTCCGCCGGTAGATGTGATTTGCACACCGGCAACTTTACCCGAAATCAACGATGTCGGATTAACAATCACGCCTTTTTGAAATTCCCTTTCTCCGATAGCTGCAACCGAACCGGTCAGGTCACCTTTTTTCACCGTACCATATCCAATCGCTACAACCTCTCCCAACATTACCACATCTTCCTGTAGTACTATTGAAATATTTGTTCTTCCCTGAACAGGAATTTCCTGAGGTTTGTAGCCAATATAGCTTACGGTAATTGTTGAACTTGAAGGAACACTCAGTGAAAAATTTCCATCGGCATCGGTCAGAGTCCCGTTGGATGTTCCTTTGATAATTACGCTGGCTCCAATGATAGCTTCTCCATATGTTGCATCTTTTATATTACCTTTAAGGATAATATTTTGTGCAAAAAGCGATGAAGAAAGTAATAATCCGCTAAATAACAAGAGGATTGTTTTTACCTTGAATAGTAGTGATTTTTTCTTCATGAAATTTAGTTTTTGAAGTAATAATTTATTGTGTTTTTGGTATTAAACAAAGTTTTTTAGTTAAAGGTTACCAGTTTTTTAGTTACTAGTTACCATTACGGATTTTTAGTTATAAGTTACGGTAAAATAGGTACATCATCAAGATTAATTTACAATTTGTTTAATGTCGAAGGTTTAATGTTGAAAATTGGGACACTAAGAATTCAACCTTCAATTAAATATTATTTACTACTTAGAGCCTGTTTAAATTTTATACAAATATTTTATTATTGTTATTTTCGTTATTAATCAGTCCTCGTTTTTGTCTGTTTTGCATAATCTTTTTAACTCAAATAGCCCGCTATTATCGTTAAAATCTTACGCAAAATATCCTAAAAAATAGAACTAATTAATTTAACGAATAAAATTTAAACAGGCTCTTATTCCAAAAAGTTGATGTGTCGTAACCCGTAACTTGTAACCCCTAACCATACACAAAAATAATACGGTTAATCCATTTTAATGTCAAATAACCGGGATTCACTATTCTTTTTATGTGCAAACGATTGCAATACCATATCTATAACGCTTATGTCGTTTGGTATGTTCATAAGTTTTTGTATTTTTGAGCGTTAAAACCTAATTCATGAACAAGCACCAGATTACGATCAAAGATATTGCAAGGGAATTGAAGCTTTCTCCTTCCACGGTTTCGCGTGCTTTGAGAAATATGCCTGAAATCAGTAAAGAAACCAGGGAAGAGGTGCAGGCTTATGCCGTCAAATACAAATATCAAAAGAATGACTTGGCCATGAGTTTGCGAATGAAAAAAACAAGAACCATTGGTGTTGTGATTCCTGAAATAATCCATTATTTTTTCTCGGCCGTACTGGCAGGCATTGAAGATGTTGCCGATAAAGAAAATTTCAATGTCATTGTTACCCAATCTAAAGAAGAAGTTTTGAAAGAAAAAAAATCTGTACAAACCTTGCTCTCTTCGATGGTTTGCGGAGTATTGGCTTCCATGTCGAAAACCACGACTGACTATGGTCATTTTCAAGAGTTGGTCGACCGCAATATTCCTATCGTCTTTTTCGACCGGATTTGTCCCGGTATTCTCACGGATAAAGTTGTGGTGGATGATTATTCCGGCGCTTTTTCAGCCGTCAGTCATCTGATAGAAACAGGATGCCGCCGGATCGTATTTTTCGGCGCCGAACCCCGATTGGTACTTGCCAACAACCGCCGCATGGGTTATGAAGATGCTTTGAGGAAAAACGGACTGAAGGTTGATAAAGATCTGATGTTCATTTGCGACACATTGGAAAAAGCAGAAGAGATCACTCCTTCCATCCTGGCATGGGAAGAAAAACCGGATGCTTTTTTTGCCGTCAACGATGAAACTGCTGTGGGAATTTTGAATACAGTCAAATCATCCGGATTCAAGGTGCCGGAAGAAATTTCCATTTGTGGATTTACCAATGCCAATATAACGTCGTTTACAGATCCGAAACTGACCACTGTAGATCAACACGGATTTGAAGTCGGGGCTACCGCCATGCGCTTATTAATCGACAGGATTATGCAAAACGGAGAAGAAAATGTTGTGAGTAAAATCGTAAAAACAAACTTAATAGAACGAGGAACTACCAAATGAAAACTAAACCACGTCTCAATTTCTGGCAAATCTGGAATATGACTTTCGGATTCCTTGGAATACAATTCGGATTTGCGCTTCAGAATGCTAACTCAAGCAGGATTCTTCAAACATACGGCGCCGATGTTGATAAATTATCCTTGTTCTGGCTGGCAGCTCCGTTAACAGGAATGATTATCCAGCCTATTATCGGTCATTATTCGGATAGAACCTGGTGTAAATTAGGGCGCCGGAGGCCATATTTTCTTGTAGGAGCGATATTGACCACTGTTGCTTTGTTTCTGATGCCGAACGCAGGATTGCTGATGCCGGCAGAAACAGCCCATGCCATTCTTTCACCTGTTTTAATCGGAGCCGGAATGTTAATGATCATGGATGCCTCGATCAATGTTACCATGGAGCCTTTCCGGGCTCTGGTTGCAGACGTCTTGCCGGAAGAACAAAGAACCTTGGGCTTTTCCGTACAAACATTTTTAATTGGAGTAGGAGCGGTAGTTGGGTCTGCATTACCTTATATCCTTTCCAACTGGTTCGGATTTTCCTCGGAAGTCGACGGAAACGAAATCTCTCAGAATGTCAAATGGTCTTTCTACATCGGAGGAGGTATTTTGCTGACATCTGTATTATGGACAATTATCCGGACCAAAGAGTATTCTCCGCAGGAATATGCGGAATTCGAAGATACGAAAAAAGCAGAACCCGCACAATTTGATAAAGGAATCCTGCAAATCTGGGATGATATAAAAAATATGCCTTCCGTGATGAAACAATTGGGTATTTGTCAATTTTTCTCCTGGTTTGCCTTGTTTTCCCTGTGGGTATATACAGTTCCGGCTGTGGCTGAACATGTTTATAATACCACCGATGCTCTTTCTCCGGAATATCAGAAAGCAGGAGACGAAGTAGGCACTTTATTCAGCGCCTACAATTTTATTGCTATGTTGGTAGCGTTATCCCTACCTTATTTTGCAAAGAAAAGCAGCCGTAAAATCACCCATGCTTTGGCATTGATCATTGGTGGAATAGGTTTGATCTCCATGTTTTTCTTCAAAACCACAGACGCCATGTATTTCTCTATGATTTGTATCGGTATTGCGTGGGCCAGCATTCTGGCAATGCCTTATGCCATTCTTTCCAATGCTCTTCCTCAGGAAAAAATGGGAATTTATATGGGGATATTTAATTTCTTCATCACATTTCCCCAAATCGTAAACGGGTTATTCCACGGATGGATCGTTAATCATGTATATGGAAGGCATCCTATCTATGCATTATTAACCGGAGGAATCTTCTTTCTACTTGCCGCTGTTTCCGTGATGTTTGTTAAAGATAATGAAAAACAAAAACTTGTTACAGATTGAGTTGAAAAAATCGCTAAATTTGCGGCGTTTTGATCAGAAAAATTATTTTAAATGAAAAAGAAAATATTATTCATACTCTCATCCGTCCTGATTCTCTCTTTCGGGGCATGTAACAAAACAAAAACTTACGCTGAATTATTAAAAGAAGAAGAAAAGGCAATCGACCAATTCATAAATAAAAACGGACTTGTTATTTTATCCGAATATCCGAAAGACAGTACCTTTAAAGACAATGAATATTTTCTGACACCCGAAGGTCTCTACATGAATGTAATGGACAAAGGAACTAAAAAACCTCAAAATGGAAATGAAATTTGTTTCCGTATCAGGTATTATAGTTCTTTCAAAGAAGATACTACAAAATATCTTGGTAATATGTGGGGAACAGGAGATGCTTACACATATATTTATGGTAATTATTATAGCACCATCAGTTGGGGTCAAGGCCTTACCATTCCATTGTCTTATGTAGGTGAAGATTCAAAAGTGAAACTTATAGTGCCGTCCAAATTAGGCACTAGCACAGATGCAAATAGTGTATCTCCAGTCTATTACGATTATATATGGTATTCTAAATTTAAGTAACCGCTATTCAGATGTCACTTATCAAATCAATCTCCGGCATACGGGGAACCATCGGTGGAAAAGCGGGAGAAGGTCTTTCTCCGCTTGATGTGGTAAAGTTTACAGCAGCCTACGCCACTTTGATTCAATCAAAAAAGAAAACAAATTCCAATAAGATAATTGTCGGAAGAGATGCCCGCATTTCCGGCGAAATGGTAAAAAGCCTGGTAACCGGCACATTGACCGGAATGGGATTCGATGTGGTAGATATTGATCTGGCCACAACTCCTACTACCGAATTAGCTGTTTCAATGGAAAAAGCTGCCGGAGGAATTATCCTTACAGCCAGCCACAACCCCAAACAATGGAATGCGCTTAAACTGCTGAATGAAAAAGGCGAATTCCTGAATGCGGCAGAAGGTCTTGAAATTCTCAATATTGCAGAAAAAGAAGATTTCGACTTTGCTCCGGTCGATAAGTTGGGGAAAGTTATCACAGATACATCCTACAATCAAAAACACATTGATCATGTGCTTGGTCTTGATTTGGTAGATGTACAAGCTATTAGAAATGCAAAGTTCAAGGTAGCCATTGACTGTGTTAATTCTGTGGGGGGAATTGTTCTTCCTGCCTTATTAGAAGCCTTGGGAGTGGAAAATGTTATTGGAATCAATTGTGATCCGACAGGACATTTCGCTCATAATCCGGAACCGCTTCCCGAACATCTGACCGAAATTTCGGCATTAATGAAAGACGCCAAAGCCGATGTGGGCTTTGTTGTGGACCCGGATGTTGACCGTTTGGCCATCATTTGTGAAGATGGCAATATGTTTGGCGAAGAATATACTTTGGTCGCCATCTCTGATTACATCTTAAAACATACTCCCGGAAATACTGTTTCCAATTTGAGTTCTACCCGGGCGCTTCGTGATGTTACACGGAAATATGGCTGCGAGTACAATGCTGCTGCTGTAGGAGAAGTCAACGTCGTAGAAAAAATGAAAGCTACCAACGCCGTTATCGGCGGAGAAGGAAACGGCGGAGTTATTTATCCTGCCAGCCATTATGGCCGCGATGCATTGGTTGGAATAGCATTATTCCTGACTCATCTGGCAAAAGAAAAGAAAAAGGTGAGCGAGCTTCGCGCCATCTATCCTCCATATTTTATTGCTAAACAAAAAGTAGAGTTGACTCCGGATATCAATGTAGATGCTATACTGGAATCTGTGAAAAACAAATTCTCAGCTTACGAAATCAATGATATCGATGGAGTAAAAATAGATTTTCCTGATAAATGGGCGCATTTGCGTAAATCAAATACAGAACCAATTATCCGCATTTACTCAGAAGCTTCAACTATGGAAGATGCTGAAAAACTGGGAGCGGAATTGATTGAGGTGATTAAAAAGATGAAGTAAATATATTGTCCATTAACTCTTCTACTTGTTTACTTAGCATAGGATTTAGAGTTTAAGGAATGAATGAATAATTTTGTGCAGTAATATAGAAAATAATTCAGATGGCAATCGCAATAAAAAGTATTCCTATTCTAACAGGAAAAAAAATATACATTTCATCCGAATGACTGCTCATTATCAACAAGGCTAATGTACTACGATCTTATTCAAATAAAACAATCATAAAGTAGAGGGTGTTGTCTGAATTTGGATTTTGGGGTAAAGATTTATATTTTTGTTGATAATTAATGACTTTATGGACTATACCGCTTTATCCAGAATCCCCCTTTTTAATTCTCTGGAAGAAAAAGAAATTTCCAGGATCTTCTTCGAATTAAAAATCAAAGAAACAACTTTTAAGAAAGATGATCTTCTGGCTTTACAGGATGAACCTTGTAACAGGCTGATCCTATTACTTTCCGGAAGTGTGAAAGGAGAGATGATCGATCCTTCCGGACGGATGATCAAAGTAGAAGATATTTATGCCCCCAATCCTTTGGCTATTTTGTTTTTGTTCGGACAAAACAATCGTTTCCCTGTACAGGTAACAGCCCGTGAAGATGTTTCGGCGCTGGTTATTTCCAAACAATCCGTGCTCCGGATGTTGAGTATGAACGAAACATTGTTGAAAAACTACCTGGATATTTCTGCCGGTTTTGCTTCCCGGCTCAGCCAGAAACTGCATTTTATGTCTTTCCGGACTATACGGCAAAAATTAGCTATGTACATCCTGAATCTTTCTAAAATGACGCAGTCAGATTCGGTGGAATTAGATAAGACAAAAAGCGCTTTGGCGGAATACTTTGGCGTTTCCCGTCCTTCATTGGAACGGGAGCTTACCAAAATGCAACAAGACGGCTTGATTATCAACAATAAAAAGAAAATCGAGATAAAAAACAAAAAAGAACTTGTCCGGTTGATTCATCTTTAATAATGTAACATCGGTTACTGTTTTTTTATATAAAAAATTTGTTACTTTGCATTTGCGAATCTTTTTGGGTGCAAAGGAGCACAGTGCGGGGTGCACCTTGTGCCGTGTACCCAATACTTAAATTAGACTAACTATCATGAAAATGCTTCTAAGTTGGATTCCGAATAAATTAATCCTCCCTTTCTTTGTTGCCGGAGGATTACTGGCTGGTTTGGGAGCTTATGCCACATACATGTCGCGAGCGCATTCGTATCTGTCGGATGATCCTTCTGCCTGCGTCAATTGCCATATCATGACTCCTTATTATCAATCGTGGAATCACAGTTCGCACGCCCGCTGGACGAATTGTAACGATTGCCATGTCCCTCACAACAATGTTATTTCAAAATACGCATTCAAAGCCAAAGACGGTTTATATCACGCAGCTGTTTTCACCATGAGAGACGAACCCCAAGTGATCCGTCCGCGCGATGAAAGCAGCAACGTGATCATGGAAAACTGTATTCGTTGCCATACACAATTAAATACTGATTTTGTACAAACAGGAATGATTACCTACACAGAAGCAAAAAACGGACAAGGAAAAGCCTGCTGGGATTGCCACACACAAGTTCCGCATACAAAAGTCAGCAATCTGGCATCTTCCCCGAATGCCATTGTTCCCCTGCCGGAATCTCCTGTGCCGGATTGGTTGAAAAAAATGATGAAAGATAAACGATAAAACCCAAAAGATATGTTTGGAAAATTAACAGAAGCAATCAAGCGAAGACCCATCATCGGATGGGGGATATTTGCCTTTGTCATGGTAGCTGTATTTGTTCTGGGACTCCTTGCCGCCTCCATTACCGAGCGGAGATCAGAAATCGCTACATTATTCAATAATAAAAAAGTAAATATTGAAGGCATCGAATCCCGGAATGAAATCTGGGGAGAAAATTTTCCGCGCGAATACAATACATGGAAAAAGACGGCCGACATGGATTTTCGCAGCAAGCATTTAGGAAATATGCAGGAAGATGTATTGGCAAGTCGTCCTGAAATGGTAGTGCTTTGGGCGGGATATGCTTTTGCCCAGGATTATTCGGCTCCGCGTGGACACATGCATGCGCTTGAGGATATGAGAGCTACTTTGCGTACCGGTTCGCCCGATGAAAATACGAAAGATATGCAACCTTCCACCTGTTGGACATGCAAAAGCCCGGATGTTCCACGCATGATGCATGAAGTAGGTATTGAAGCTTTTTATAAATCTCCGTGGAGTACTTTTGGCAGCCAGATTGTCAATCCGATCGGTTGTGCTGATTGCCACGATCCGAAGACCATGAATCTGACCATCACCCGTCCTGGACTGATTGAAGCTTTCGAACGCCAGGGCAAGAATATTTCCGACGCCACGCCGCAAGATATGAGATCTTTGGTATGTGCTCAATGCCATGTCGAATATTTCTTCAAAGGTGATGGAAAATACCTTACTTTCCCTTGGGATGGAGGTATGACTGTTGAAGATATGGAAAAATACTACGACAATGCCGAGTATAAAGACTGGACACATGCCGTAAGTCGTGCACCGATGCTGAAAGCGCAACATCCGGATTACGAAATATTTCTTCTGGGACCTCACGCCCAGCGTGGTTTGAGTTGTGCAGATTGCCACATGCCTTATATATCGGAGGGAGGAATTAAATATTCCAATCATCAGGTAATGAGTCCGTTGAAAAACATTTCGAGCACTTGTCAAACCTGTCATCGCGACTCGGAAGAAAAACTTCGCAATTATGTCTATCAATATCAGGATAAAGCGCTGGAAATCCGGGACAGGATTGAAGAAGAATTATCGAAAGCGCATATCCTGGCAAAAGCCGCATGGGATAGTGGCGCAACAGAAAAAGAAATGGCTCCGGTATTGAAATTGCTTCGCCAGGCCCAGTGGCGTTGGGATTTTGCCGTAGCCTCTCATGGAGCCTCTTTTCATGCTCCGGTCGAAACCCAACGAATTCTGGCCCATAGTTTGGACAAATCATTACTGGCACAATTGGAAGTTCAAAAAGTACTTTTTACTCATGGAGTAACAGATCCGACGATCCCCGATATTTCCACCAAAGATAAAGCTCAGGCTTATATCGGTTTGGATATGAAAACCATCAAAGACAAGAAAGCCAAATGGATGGAAACTGTGGTTCCCAAATGGATACAGGCGGCTAAGGATAATGGACGGTTGTTGAGTAGTAATTAATAAATTGTGACCTAATTAAATGTTTTTGGGTGCACGATACGCGGTGCACGGTGCACGAATTGCTTACGCCTGATAATGCACTGCGTCTGATAAACCGACCGTGCACCGTGTACCGTGCACCCAAAAGTGTCTGTATCGATTTCATCATGAATATAACCAATCGAACATTCTGGCAATTCCCCTGGCAATACAAAGAAAGCATTGTTTTTGTCGGGGGAATTGTCTGTGTAGGTTTTGCTTTGCAGTTAGCGATCGGAGCATTTAACTTCGAACTTCTGCGATGGCCGGTCAATATCCTCCTGGGAGGAATTATCCTGTTGTTTTTATTGCTTTTTTCAATTAAACGGAAAAGTCCATTTTATCTGTGGTTTTCCGGTGTTCCTTTGGCAGTTACGTTGATTGCCACATTGGTTATTCTGGGCATTATTATGGGATTGACTCCGCAAGTTATATCAGGAGGAATACACGATAATTTGCCTTCCCGTTTGGGCTTTACACGCATGACATCTGCATGGCCTTTTGTGTTGGTTTATTTTGTCACCTTACTCTCCCTTGGCGCACTGATTATCCGGCGAATATTCTCTTTTAAGATAAAAGACTATTCTTTTTTCCTGAATCACATCGGATTATGGTTATTGCTTTTTTCCGCCGGCATGAGTGCATCAGATCTCAAACGCTATGTAATGCATATCCGGGAAGGAGAAACGGAATGGCGTGTATATAATGATAGAAATGAAATATTGGATCTTCCCATTGCCATCGAACTCAACGATTTTTATATGGAAGAATATCCTCCTAAATTAACGGTGATCAATAGAGAAACAGGCGCTGTTCAACCTGAAAACAAACCCGGATATTTTCAGATCGAAGAAAAGCAACAGAAGGGAAATCTCGGAGGCTGGGATATCGTATTAAAAGAATATATTCATTCGGCTGTGCGTAACAGTGACAGTACCTATCGGGAAGTTCATATGCCCGGATCATCTCCGGCCGCCCGGATCAAGGCATTTAATCCTCAAACAGGAACACATGCAGAAGGTTGGGTTTGTTCGGGAAATATGTCTCAATTGTATAAGGTATTGAGTCTGGATGATCAATATTGTATTGCTATGACCCGTCCGGAACCTAAACGCTTTGTCTCGGATGTCAATGTTTTTTCGGAAGACGGACATCAGGGACATGCACTGCTGGAAGTCAACAAGCCATATAAACTCGGACATTGGATGTTGTATCAATATGGATATGACAACGAAGCCGGTAATTTATCTACCTATAGCAGTATCGAACTGGTTTACGATCCCTGGGTGGTTCCCGTCTATGTTGGAATTGTTTTGCTTGCCCTCGGATCTATTTGTATGCTTTGGACCGGAAACAAAAGAAAGGAGGCTGATAATGACATGGAATGAGTTTCTTTTTTTCGCAATTCCTGCCATTATATTTTGGATAAGCGCCGGAATATTGGTTTATACAAAAGGAAACAAATGGCTTCCGGAAGCGCTGATGATTGCCGGAATTCTTATCTTCGCATCTTTCATTGCCGGATTATGGATCGGACAGGAGCGACCACCATTACGTACGATGGGTGAAACCCGGCTCTGGTACTCATTTTTCCTTTCATTGGTAGGTTTCATTACTTATAAACATTGGAAATACCAATGGTTGCTCTCGTTCAGTAGTTTGGTAGCCTGTGTTTTTGTCTGCATTAATATTTTCAAACCTGAGATACATTCCAAAAACCTGATGCCGGCTTTGCAAAGCTACTGGTTTGTGCCGCATGTTACGGTATATATCCTCTCGTATGCCATGTTCGGAGCGGCAACAATTGCTTCTTTTATTCAGCTACGCAAAATAAGTGATGGAACTCCTGAAAAAAACCTTTATCATCTGATGGATAATTTGATTTATGTCGGATTCGGGTTTCTCATGCTGGGAATGTTAATGGGATGTGTCTGGGCGAAAGAAGCCTGGGGACATTATTGGTCATGGGACCCGAAAGAAACCTGGGCTTTTGTGACGGCAGCAGCCTATCTCGTTTATATTCATGCAAGATTGCAGAAATACCATCCGCGATTTACACTCTGGACATTACCAATAGCATTTATTTTGCTGATGATTACATGGATTGGGGTGAATTATCTGCCGGCGGCGCAAAATAGTATTCACACATATTAAACAACTATTTCACAAACTTTTGCGAAGTAATATTCTTATCACATTTCAATTTGCAGATATAAATACCTTTGGGTAGACTTGCCAAATTAATTTGGTATGTTCCTATCGTTTTGAATGTATCATTTATACTTCTGATAAATTTTCCGTCTATTGTGAATATTTCAACTATAACATTCCCATCCTCCGGTAATGTATAATAAAGTATATTATTTTCAAACCGGATAATGACCGGATTGCTTTCCACAATGGTGATTCCGGTGTAATTATCAATGAACATGTCTTCTGAGCCTCCTTTGAATGTTACTTCCGACAAGGCAGACCAGGTGGAACCGTTTTTAGCTCTGGCTAAAATAGTTCCTTTTCCGACAACATGTAATGGTTTATTGTATAGAAATGCATTTCCGGATATTGTTTCGGTTCCTGATTCACGGGGATCTGTCCCATCTGTCGTGAAATAAATAGAGCCGGATGTGGCAGTTATGCTCAGATCAACAGGTTCGGTTATTGATCCACCTCCAGAACTGAATATAGGAGCATCTATAGACGGATAAAGCCCTAAGTCTCTAAATTGTTTAAAAACAATTCCGGTCCGTTTCGGGAAATAGTTGGCCAAAAGGTCTTCTTTCACCGGTAGCCAATGATCGTTGCGGGTATATAATATTTTTGTGTCATTGTGAGGAATCGTTTTTTTACGGTAGTCGCCCCAACGAGCTGATTCCAGAATGATGGGCAAGTCTATTTCTGCCGCCAGTTTCTGATAGCATTCCGTAGTCTTTGTTTCTGTCAGCACCCCTCCTGCAAAGAAATGTTTTTGGATACGGTCAGCCAATAGCAATTTAAATTCTTTGTTACTGCATAAGCCTCCACTGACACCACTACCGCTGGAACTGCCGAACAAAATTTCACGAAGGGGACCTTCAACTGTTGTAATCCGGTTGATGTTGATATCGTTTAGTGAATTTTCGGCATCCCAACTGAAAAACTGGAATCCTTTGCCAGGATTTACCCGGTTGCGTGCGGCATACCAGTTATTTTTACCCCAATCGTTGTTTCCAATATAGAAATTCAACAACATATAGTCGATGAAGTTTTCCATATCCAACAGATTTTCTGATAATAGTTCATTGTATTTTCCTGCTTTCGCAAGGGTGAGCATTTGGGTGTATGAGGTTAAAGCGCCTTCTACAAGTCCTTCGTCATCTATTATGTCATAATCGTCTTCTTCACCACCCAGATATTCGGCTGTAAATTTGTTTCTGACTCTTTCCGAGATATCGTACAAACCCCAGTAAATGCCGTTGATAAACAAGTGTGCAAAACGGTCATGGGTTGAAAGGTGTCCCATGCCGGTTTGTGTCTTTTTCGCGAAAGCATCATAAATATATTGGGCTCTTTCTCTTTCCTTATCTGCATTTTTCAGCCAACTGTAATTGTAACCTGCCCGAAAGACCAGGTGTCCGAATTTATCGGAAGCCGTTTCATCCTCAAATAAATTGTAATGAAGACTGCCGGCTCCATATTGTTTTTTGAAATGAAGTCTGAAAGAATGTTTTCCTGTGTTGTATGGTTTACGACTGTTCCCTCCATGAAGCCTTAATCCGCAGTTTATCTGGAATTGTTTTCCTGTGCCCGGTTCATAGAATTCGATGGATGCAGGGCGTTCCCAGCCATCTCCCAATGTATTGCCTCCATTGTCTTTGGGATTTCCGGAATCTCCGGTATAAATATAAATTCCACCGGTGTCAGGATCTGTAGAATGGGAGAAGATATATCCTGAATTGGTGACAATGGAAACTGTAGGGATGGCTAAAAATGCGTCTTTGATTAAATCTTTATAATCGGGATGTTCGCATATGTTTTTATCCATTTCGTAGTCGGCGGGAGCTCTTTCCCCGGCTTTGTAATCACCTATGCCATAATTGAGGTATCCCCATCTGTCAGGATATCCGGCAGGATTGTTCGGTTGATTGACGATGTCTTTGATGAAAAAATATGTATTGGTAATAACGGGGCTTGAAACTCCGTCTTTTATACAGATTGCGCTCAGTGGGGTTGTTGTTGTTATGTTTACCGGGTTTACATATAATGTGCTTTCTGCGCCAGGTATTGTTCCGTCTGTTGTATAATAGATTTTTGTGTCGGGATCATCAACGGTTAATGATACGGGGAATGTGTTTTCATAAAACCCTCTTTCAACACTGAAAACAGGAGCTGATACCTGCTCGGCAAGTGTATTGGTGATGATTTTCATTGTTCCTGCTGCACGGGCAGAAAATATAATTGTTGTCAGTATAAATACGGCAAAGTATTTGATGGCAGGAACTTGATAGTTTTTCATGTGGATTTCAATATTATATATTCTCCCGCATCCGGGTTGATTTTTAATTTGTATTTATTTTTCTCTATTTGTTCAACCTCTCCCTGGTTTGTTTGTGGATTTGATTTACTTTCAAAATACAAATGACCTTCTCCTTCTGAGGTTGATACTTTGATTTGATCGTTATCCATATAAACATCAATCGATCCATTTGGGGTAGGGACGGAACCTTTGATCCATTTCAAATCACCTAAAACCGGACGGATACTGAATGCTGCATATCCTTCTTTTTCAGGTTTTACGCCAAGATAATATTTCCCGAGTAAATATATCGGGCTGGCTCCCCAGGCATGGCAAAGGCTTTTCCCGAAAGGACGGCCGTACATAGCTAAATGTTCGGATCCTTTTTCGTCAGGATTATATTTTTCCCAAAATGAAGTGGCGCCTAAGTTGAGCATTCCACCCCAATAATCACGGATTTCTTTCAATACATGATTATGTTCTCCTAAAGCGCACAGAGCTTCCAGTTCGTAAAAGCGCATGTAAGGAGTAGTGATTTTCAGTGCATCAGGATTTAGTAAAACATTTTTTTTGACGGTGTCGGTTTGTTTGTCATTCAAATAGTCAAATAAAACGGCAAACATATTGGTGTATGGCGTGACCTGTTCGCTTTGTTCGCCGTTTTCGCAATTGTGAACAAAAGCATTTTTATCGGTCGACCAGAATGCGGAAAATAATTTCGATTTCAGATCGGCAGCTAAATCGGTATATCTTTTTGCTTGTTCCGCTTCATTTACTAAACCGGCGCATAAAGCCATTGTTTCTAAGCTGCGACAGAACAGAAGTTGTTCGAAACTGACTTCGCCTGCTTTATTCATTTTGAAATCGGCCCAGTCGATAAATACCCAGTCGCCGGAAAGTCCTTCCATCATGCCATTGCTGTTTCTTCTGGAAAGACAATATTCCATCAACGTTTGCATGCGCGGATAGAATTGGTCGATGAATTTTTTATCTCCGGTATATAAATAATAATCGTAGATTCCCATGAACCAATAGAATGTATAATCCATGATGGTGTTTATATGACTGGTTACAGGATCTTTACCGCGCAGATTCAATATCGTGCGTGAAACGGATGGCGAGTCAAAAAACAGATAATAGTTCATCAGATAACTCTGGTAAGCATCGCCACTCCAGACCCACCGGTCACGTTTGATTCCGTCGATGAAGAATTCACGGGTGGTTAAGTGCATGGTATAAGCAGAGATCTCCCATATTTTATTGATGAGTTCGTCGTTGCATTGAAAATTTCCTTTATAATCTAATGGAAGGTATTCATACAACATGGAAACGGAATCGAATGAAACGTTTTTTTCAGTTTCTAAATAAACATAACGGAATGCCTTGGAGCTGTTCAATGTATATGGATTTTCAGGACTAACGGGTTCTTTATCGAAATGAAGTCTGTCTAATGTTTCACATGTTTCTGTTGCCAACGCTTCTTCCGGAGATTCTCCGTAGTAAATAGTTATATTTCCTGTTCCTTTGATTCCGTGAAGTTGGATGTATCCGAATGTTTCTTTTCCGAAATCAACTAATATTCCGTTGTTTTTCTTTTCCGTTTTTACAGGATTTATTGGCGTTGTTGCCAATTTGAATTTGGACGGAGGAGTTTCCGGATCATCGAAATTCCACGTACCCGCATTCAGATAAACAGTTCCGGATGATGTATCGGATGCTTTTCCCGATTCATCGATCCATTCTTTATCTTCGAAAGTGACGAGCCATGAATCGTCGGAACTTATAGTTTTTCCTTTGACATAAATGGCCGGAACGGAGGCTTGATTGTGTACTTTGATATTCAGAGAATGTTTTCCGGCAGGAATAGTTATTTTGTTGCAACCCGGATATATTTTACCGTCCAACTTAACATTGTATTTTCCTTCTGCATATATTTCAATTTCTTCAGGTTGCTGCAAATCAAGTTTCTTTGAAAATTCAACCAATACATAGTGACTGTCCATTTTCCAGAAAGGAGGGAAAAAAGCGCCACGTTCGGTACGGCGATTTTGCATTTCATTCCCCAGCCAGATTTCAAAATCGCCGGGATAATAGATCCATTTCATTTGTATAATTTTTAAATCTCGTCTCCGTATCTTTCTTTTGTTATTTGTTGCAATGTTTTGCCTTGTGTTTTGGGCGCCCAAATGGTTCCCACTATCAATGCAAAAAGTAACAATCCGATCATAATGTAAGCTGCAGTATTAAATCCTTCGCCGTCAGCGCCATAAATGTGGACAAATACCAATCCCCAGATTGCCGCACAACCTCTTACAACAAAGAACATAACTCCTTGTGCTGCTGCGCGATATTTGGCCGGAAAAAGTTCCGAAGCCCAAAGTGCATAAAATGCCTGCACACTCACTCCTGCATGAATACCCCAAAGAATAGTGAAAGTCCATAGGGCGGAAAGATTTTTAATTCCCACAAAAATGAGAATAAACCACGCAGCTACGCCTACTGCGGTGCCGGCAAAATACAGCCAACGCTGATTTACCTTATCGACCAGCATGGCAAAGCCAAAATAGGTTACTGCAATAATTACGATCCATTGTACGGCAGAAAGCATATTGGACTGTGCATTCGAGAGGCCGCCTGCAGTTTCATAAATGTGTTGTTGGAAGAAACCCATTACAGAAGCAACCAGGTTCCAGGTAATATAAATTCCTGCCAGAAAAAGCATTGTACGAATATTTACTTTGTTGGTAAAGAGCGATCCGAATGATGCGAAAACGCTCGGTTGTTTTTCTTTACCCTGCGCCAATTGAGCATCTTCCCAATCTTTCGATTCATTGAGTCTTCGCTGCAACAGCCATGCGACAAAGGCTACTATAAACAGCGAGCCGAAAATAATGCGGCTACTGAATACATTGACTGCTTCAACACTTGCATCGTTACCTAAAAATAATGTGGCTACTTTTTGGACATATCCGAATAAAACTCCGGCCGATGCGCTTTCTTTGCCGGGAGCAAGCAACATTCCCAAAACTAAAATGATAGTGGGGCCAACTCCCCATGCAAACTGTGAAATACCCATATTCCGCCCGCGGTTACCCACTTCAGAATTTTCGGAAATATAAGTCCACGAAGCAGGAACTCCTGCGCCTACCGAAATACCTGTAATCAGAAATCCGGTTAAGAGCATCGGGAAATTGACTGAAAATATAATGATTGCAACACCTAACATATACACAAGCATATTGTAGGTATAAATGGTTTTGCGACCGTATCTGTCGGCCAAAAAACCACCGATAATTGCGCCGATAGCTGCGCCGAAACAATTAGCGCTAATGGCATTGAGCCAGCCGAGATTTCCTTCGGTAAGTCCGAGGTAATTTTGCCAAAGCGTCAATCCGCTTGCACCGGCTACGATTGCGCCGGCATCGAGATAATTTGTAAGCGATACGGCGATTGTACTTTTTAAACTTCCTTTTTTGTTTTCCATGTATTTTTATTTGATAATGAACTAATGTGCCGATGTGCCAATATGCCAATGAAAAGCGCATCCCGTCATTGGCATATTGGCATATTAGAAAATTGGCACATTATTGTTTTATAATTCGCTTATATTCCGGTTGCAATCCTGCTTTTTGCCTGATACTATCATTCACCATCGGACCATTGTTTTCCCATGTATTACCTGGGCCATTGGCGTTTTGCAGGAATTTTTCCGCCGGACACCAATTGTCTTTTACCACAATAAAAGAACTTCCCTCGTCGGTATAGAGATAAAACCAATGTTTCGGATCATGGGCATAAGAAGGAGTATAAATGCTGTCTACGGCATTTTCCGTAATAGAAGATTTAGATTGAACGGACAATGTGTAGATTCCTGCCACATCATACATGTGTTTTCCATAATGATGAATATAGTTGGCGTGTATGCGATTGTTTTTCATGCAATTAACGGTTTTTGTCCAGCCCCAGCCCAGACTGATCCCGGTGTAAGATACTTCACTGATTTCATTGTGCTCAATGTTGATATCCTGAACAAATCCGGCGGCAATTCCCACACATCCCCAATCTTCATTGGTAATATCTGTGATGTAGTTGTTGATGATGTTTTGATGAGTGCAAAGTTCCCTTTTATCATCCGGATCGTAAGGTAAATGAGTCTCCATGGCAATGTCTGAGAATTTACCGATTTGTATACCGTTGCCTGCAATATCCCGGAATACGCAACCTTTTACTGTATTGTATTGACAGGCAGCAATGAAGTCAATGCCGCATGAGCCCAAATGTTCAAACCTGCATGATTCGAATGTTGTGTTTTGTGCTGATTGAATCATTACTGCTGCGGGGGGACGACCGATCCAACCCTGGTTTTCGATTCCTTTATTGAAATTGCCCGGAACTCCGGGCGGGCGTAGTTTGTATGCATCAATTAAGTACATCCCGGCTTGCAAGGGAACATGTCCTTTTTCAGAAGGACGGGTCCATGTGGTATAGTTGAAAGTTATTCCTTTGAATTGTATATGTTTGACAGGGCGTTCCAATGTTCCGGTGATTTCTACCAATGTTTCCAGAACAGGGACGATCACTTCTGCGGTTTTCATGTTTTCGTTTTCACGGGGCATGTAATATATTTTTCCTGCTTTCCGGTTGTAGTACCATTCTCCGGGTTCATCCAGAAATTCAAGAGCATTAGTCAGGTAAAATGCGGAATTATTTCCTGGTTGTATCATGGGTTGAGGCCAGGGATGTTCAAATTGAATACGGGCTTCCGGATGATGAAATTGTATTCCGGCAGAATCTCCCTGAACGGTAATAGATTTTATTCTCAGATTGGCAATCGCCCACATTTGATGTATGACTAATTCGACATTTTCCGTGTTCAATATTTTTTTTACTGATGATGCGGGTACCCAAAGGATTTGATTTTTTTTGTCGTTGCTCCGGATTCTGTCCATTTGATTGAAATCGGATACATTTCTTGCTCTGACAGCTTTTTTACCGTTGATCCAGAGTTGTCTGAAATTGATGGGATTTCCGTTGAAATCAGGCACTTGTGCCGTCCAGTATTTGCCTTCTTTTTGCCAGTTTACTATTTTGATTCCTCCGCTTAGTATGGGAGTTTCATTGGAAGCAGCTTCTATGATTGTAGGGCTTGTTTCTGTTCCCGAATCTTCCGGACGGATAAATACCGGCTCGTAAAGCGAATAAGCGCCTCCGTGTATAATGATGTGTATAGCTTCATTTTTCTCTACTTTTCCTAATCTACGGAGTTCTCTTGCTTCGCGGACGGCTTCATGTAATGATTTTTTTCCGGCATAGACATGTATTTCTGCTGCGAAAGAATTCAGAGAGAAACAAAACAGAATTGTAATTAACAGTGGTTTGAATTTATGCATTTTTTAATAATTGAATGGCGCTTTTTCCGTGTCTGCATAGTACATGTAGTGTGTTCTATCGAGCAGTAACTTGAATGATAACCAATGGAGTACAATATTAAGCGTTTTTGAGGACAAACGCAAGTGAAATCATGGGTTCTGAGAAAAAATTATTCCGGATCATTTGTTAGGAATATACTCTTTAATGTTAAATTAGCATATCCTAATAGTGTTACTTCTTATATAATTGCAACCGGAGGGGCTATAAAAATTCTCTTTCATATCTTTAATTCGATCCGATAAAATATAAAAATACCATATATATAAATCATATGATTAATTATTGATTTTATGGTTGTTTTTTATAAAAATTCTATTATTTTTGTTACACCTTTAACGAAGAAAAGAAGAATTAATCAAAATACTGACAGAAAATATGTATTATAAAACAAAATCTTATCACAAAGCCATAAACCTGATGAAGAAACTTCCTTCTTATTTGGTTTTCCTGAAAGTTTATTCCGGTTTTTATCCCGCTTTTATTTGTA
>JAVBLQ010000038.1:0-17509 GCA_031553435.1 Bacteroidales bacterium
AATACCTGTATTTTAATGATAAACGAAATACAGATGAAAAGAACGATGCCATGCAGGGGACTTATTTAGGTCCCGATTATTCTGAAAAAGAAATTCAATCGATGAATAAAAAGGTAAAAGCGGCTTATGCACTTTATACGGATTTTGATGAACTAACTCGCTCTATTGCTCAAAAAATTGCAGAAGGAAATGTAATCGGTTGGTTTCAGGGAAGAATGGAGTACGGTCCCAGAGCCTTGGGTAATCGAAGTATTCTCGGAGATGCCCGAAATCCTGAAATGCAGAAAAAACTTAATCTAAAAATTAAGTATAGGGAAGGATTCCGTCCATTTGCTCCATCGGTATTAGCCGAAAAAACATCCGATTACTTTAATCTGTCGGTAGATTCGCCCTATATGCTCTTTACCGCGCCGATTATAGAAAATAGACGAAAGCTCCTTCCTGAACATTTTTATGAAATGACACTTTGGGAAAAATTGCATCTTGGAAGAAGCGACCTTCAGTCTGTTACACATTTAGATTTTTCAGCACGCATTCAAACAGTACACAAAGAAACTAATCCGCGTTATTGGCAGTTGATTAACGCTTTTGAACAACAAACAGGTTATGCGTTATTGGTCAATACCAGCTTCAATGTACGGGGAGAGCCTATCGTTTGTACACCTTACGATGCTTATCGCTGTTTTATGTGTACAGATATGGATTATTTAGTAATTGAAAATTTTGTTTACAGCAAAACCAGTCAGCCAGATTGGCAGAATAAAGACAAATGGATGATACAATTTCAACTTGATTAATATGGATTTTTTAAGAGACCTTTGGTTCTACATGAAAGAACGCAAAAAATTATGGTTATTACCTGTAATACTGATTTTGCTCTTGTTAGGAGTATTTATCGTATTTGGAGGAAGCAGTGCAATCGCACCGTTTATTTATACCCTATTTTAAAATGAAAACACATCCAAGCAAAAATATACTGGTTATCTCTACCGGATTTTTGATTATTTACCTTATAATCAAACAAGAGTGGCCCTTGTATGTGTCATTAACGATCTCATTGGCAGGAATTGGTTCATCTTATTTATCAAAAAAGATTGACACTGTCTGGATGCAACTTTCCAAACTATTGGGAGCTATTTTTCCTAAAATAATATTAACAATCTTTTTTTATGGCATACTGACACCGATAGCATGGTTGTCAAGAATTTTTGGAGCAAAAGATCCTTTAAAATTAAAAAACACACATCACAGCTATTTTAAAGATACAAATAAACAGTTTGATAAACATTCGTTTGAAAAGATTTGGTAAAATAAAAAACAAATGATCCCATTCAACAAACCCCACATAAGCGGAAAAGAAACCGAGTATATTAAGCAGGCGGTGGCTTTAGGCAAATTATCAGGAAACGGATATTTTACCCAAAAATGTCAGTCTTTTTTCGAGCAAAAATATGGGTTCAAAAAATGTTTGCTCACTACTTCTTGTACCGATGCACTGGAAATGTGCGCCTTATTGGCCGGGATTAAACCCGGAGACGAAGTGATTGTACCTGCTTATGCTTTCGTTTCCACAGCCTTGGCTTTTGTAAGGGAAGGAGCAAAAATTGTTTTTGCCGATTCCTGCTCTAACCACCCGAACATTGATGCAAATAAAATAGAACTGTTAATCACCCCTCAAACCAAAGCCATTGTCGTTATTCATTATGCAGGTGTAGCTTGCGATATGGATAAAATCATGGCTTTAGCAAAAAAATATAATTTATTGGTGATTGAAGATGCTGCCCATGCGATAGATTCTTATTATATCTCTCCGGTAACAGGAGAGCAAAAGGCATTGGGAAGTATTGGCCACTTAGCAGCGTTTTCATTTCACGAAACCAAAAATATTATTGCCGGAGAAGGTGGAATGTTAGTCATTAATGATGAGCGTTTCATTTCCCGTGCCGAAATTATTTGGGAAAAAGGAACCAATCGCGCTGAATTTCTCCGTGGAGGAGTTAATAAATATGAATGGAAAGACACGGGATCTTCTTTTCTTCCTTCCGAACTAACGGCCGCTTTTTTATGGGCTCAAATTGAAAATTTGGAAGGCATTCAAAACAAGCGGATCTCTATTTGGAACAATTATTACGAAAAATTAAATGCTTTAACATGGAAAAAATACTATACTCTACCCTTTGTTCCTGAGTATGCAACGAACAATGCGCATATTTTTTATTTGCTATGTAATTCGCTTGATGAAAGAAGTCTTTTAATTGATTATCTCTTCAGAAATGAAATTCTTTCGGTTTTTCATTATCTACCTTTACATAAAAGCCACTTTTATAGAAATAAACACAGCGGAAGAGACTTACCCTGTTGCGATAATTTTTCCGACTGTCTGGTAAGGCTACCCTTGTACTACGAGCTGAGTACAGAAGAGATTGATAAAATATGTCACACAGTTATTACTTCTTTCAAAAAATGAAGAAAGTACTCCCTTTTTTCAAATTCATGAAACCATTACCATATTATTTCTACACAATACTTTGTCAATAAACGAATGACTATTGCCGAGCCTATTTCAAGGGAAGTATCACTCTGCCGGTAAATCATTTTTGTGAATAGTCATGAAAAACGGTGGGTGATCTCCATTTTGCCCGACTCCAATTTATATCGTGTAAGTGTGTAAAAATTTGCCACTATTATGTTTTCGATTATAAAAATATGACACATTCATGTTGCTGATTGTAAATTATTTTCGATTAAACATATGTATAATAAAAATAAGTTGCTGATAATCTATCTTTTTCTCAATAAAACTAAAAACCAAACATAAAAAATAGTGTTTTATCGTTACTAACGCTAGTTATGTCGCAGTTTAAGAAAAAATTTTACATTATAGTAACATAAATTTCTATGACTAAAACATTGATTTTAACATCTCTTTAATACCCGTGAAATAAAAGCCGATCTCGAGGTACCTTGTTTTTGACAAGTTACAATAATTCGGAAAAATGATTCCTTGCATTTTCCACTTGCCTTGTAGTTATTATTCTTCATAAAACTAACTAACATAGTTTTGTTGTTGAAAATATTACTTATTAAGAATTATTTTTTATTGTATGAACACAACGTTCATTAAAGAAATCAAAAATGGAGAAAGAAACCGATAGATTTCCCTTGTGTTTGGGGATCTTGTTTGTCGGAGTAGCATTAAAAACATTGAAAAAGAATAAAGGAAATAAGTACAAATTTTAATTCTGGAATATATGAAGAAGTTTATTTTTATCATTTTGGGATTGGCTCTTTTATCAGGAGTAAAAGCCCAATCAAGGACGCCGGACGACCTGGATATTATCCAGTCTGTTTTCGGAAAAGAAAAAAAGGAACTGGTCAAAACCTATATGGACCTGCAAGGGAAAGCCGATACTGCATTCTGGCCAATTTACGATGATTATGAAGCTGAACGCAGGGAACTGGTCCGGGAAAAACTGGCTATTCTGGCTCAATATGCTGATAATTATGCCATTTTGAATGATGAAATGGTTGACAAGTTGAGCAAAGATGCATTCAGCAACATGAAAAAAACAGACAAGTTGCATGAAAAGTACTACAATAAAATAAAGAAAGCTATCGGTGCACTCAAAGCATCCAAATTCATGCAAATGGAAATTTATCTCCAACGGACCGTAGAAGCAACAATAATGGATGAAATCCCTTTCATTGGAGAATTGGAAATCCTTAAACAATAGAGAGATAATCATTTAGTATTAAATTTAAAATGAAATTTTATGAACATTAAAATCAAACTTGGGTTATACACCCTGTTTTTAGTTTTATTTTTCGCTTCATGCGAAACTTATCCGGGTTATGACGACTACGTAACAGAACAATTAGTTACCATAACCAGTTATGATGAATCCGCTGATTTTGTGGATTACAGTACATTCAGCGTATCTGACGAAATTGTGATAGTAGATAACAACAGCGTTCAGAAAGTAAAAGCTTCATCCAGTCCGGAGCTTCAGAAGCTATACAACGATGTAAAAAGTAATGTTGCCGACCTCGGTTATGCTTACCAGGAAGGTATCGACGCTGATCTGGGTGTGATCATCACGCTAATGGAAACCACGACTGTAATAGTGAGCTATCCCTGGTGGTGGTATGGCTATTGCGATTGGTATTTCTGGGATTGTGGTTATTATCCTTATTATCCCTATCCTTATCCTGTAGTAGTTGGAGGATATAGTGCCGGAACAGTTACGATGGACATGTTTGATTTGAAGAGCCAATCAGGAACAATGAAACCGGCAGTTTGGACAGGTATTGTCAGAGGACTGATTACCGGCGACCATACGGATGCTGAAATAAGTTCCGCTATTTCGGATTGCTTTTCACAAACAATTCCTTTCCAGAATAAATAATGAGTATTAATATAAAAAAATAATAACACATGAAAAAATATATAGTATGTCTGATTACGCTAGGACTAAGCATGTTAGCTGATTTACAGGCTCAAAACAAACAGTATTATAACCTGGGATGGGAAGTAGGAATTCCTGTCGGAAGTTTTTCTGATTACATTTCTTCGGCAAGTTTACGGGGTGGATATTTTTCCGGAAATATTTTTGTAACAGATGCGGTTTCTGTTGGTTTCAAATTCGGATATAACTCCTATCATGAAAATATGCCACGGCAAACCTGGTACATGGAATATGGTACGGCAATTACAGCTTCATCCTATAACTACTCTACACAGGCTCCCGTACAAGTGGGTGCATACTACCATTTCAAAACAAATGGACAAATAGAACCGTATGTCGGATTGGGCCTGGGCGTCAACTACATTACCGAAGAAACTTTTGTACAGGATCTGGAAATTTATGACAACCAGTGGGCATTCCTGATGACTCCCGAAGTTGGATTGAGATACCAGTTCAAAAATCTACCTATTGGAATCACCTTGAAAGCGGCTTACAATCAAAATTTTAACTCCTATATTTTTTGGGGAGCAGAGTATGACAACATACGGACGTTAAACCTGGGACTTTCTGTAGGATGGACTATCAGGTGATCTGACGCTCATGAGAGCCTGATAGCTTTCAACTACTGTCAGGCTCTTATCCTTTGATGATATTGGAATTAAAGTTCTATTTATATAAAAGATCGGTATATGAAACAATTACAAAACTGTTTTTTCCTGTTATGCCTGTATGTCTTTTCTATTTCTACTATTTCTGCAGAAGATGCTGATACTCTGAAGGCGTATAGAAAACCAGGGATTGCCGCTGTTCCTGATTTGTGTTTCGACCGTTCGAGGGGATTTGGCGGAGGTGGTACTGTGATGCTGATGCTTTATCTGGATCAGAAAAACAGGCAAACCCCTGCTTCCCAATTTTCGATTACCGGAGAATATACAAGTAAAAAAGATTGGATGGCATTCGCTAATGCCCGGATGTATTTCAAAGACGACTGGTTCCGGCTGACATTGGTTGGCGGTTACTTTAACTCGAACTTTCAGACATACAAAACACTGGGTACCGATCAGATAGAAGTTCCTTACAACACCCATGGGGGTATCTTTTTTATTGATCCGGCTGTACGTGTCTATAACAGATTTTATATAGGAGTCAGCGGACAATACTACAAGTCTCATTTGACTTTTGATGATCCTGATTTCAGTACGGAAAACTCAGATAGTTATCTGAATGCAATCGGTTCCAGTATTATGTATGATTCGAAAGATGACCAGAATTTTCCAACGAAAGGGCTGATGGCTATATTTTTCTACAAAAATTTTCCGGCATGGCTTTCCAATGATAGTACATTCAATAAACTCGGCTTGTTTGTCAATTATTATCATTCACTAAGGTATGATATGGTATTGGCTTCCCGGTTAGCTTTGAAAGCGGCGGTTGGAAATGATGTGCCTTTCGTGGCGCAAAGTTATGTAGGAAATAAAGATATCCGTGGCTACTCTCAAGGAGAGTATCGTGGAGATCAAACTTATGCCGTACAATCGGAATTCCGCTGGAACTTTTATAAGAAATGGGGGGCTGTAGGCTTCTTCGGGTTGGCAATAGCGCATAGTCCCGGTTATACAAGTCCATTATTGCCCGGCGGAGGTGTTGGCCTGAGATACAGGGTACTGCCACGATATAAAATGAATATCGGGGTTGATGCAGCATTGGGTAAAAATGACTGGGGACTTTATTTCAGGATTGGAGAAGCATTTTGAGTTTTATGGATTCGCAAATTTTAA
This sequence comes from Bacteroidales bacterium, assembly GCA_031553435.1. Classification (GTDB taxonomy): domain Bacteria; phylum Bacteroidota; class Bacteroidia; order Bacteroidales; family Azobacteroidaceae; genus JAVBLQ01. Next base: position 6,245 of record JAVBLQ010000038.1, read on the forward strand.
ATAATCATATATGAAAATCGTATCAGTTCTTACCATATTCATCTTTTCGACGCTCCTTCTTGGAGCGCAAAATGATGCAAATCACGATATTGGATGGCCGCGTACGGTTTCTGACCAACAGGCAACCATCGTTTACTATCAGCCTCAAATAGACAAGTGGGATAATTATAAAAAGTTAAGCGGACGCATGGCTTTCAGTTTCACTCCGAAGAATGGAAAAGAAATACTCGGTGTGGCTTCTTTCACTTGTGATACAAAAACAGATAAGGATACCCGGACTTCTTTCCTGCATAATATCAATTATACGGATGTGAGGTTCCAATCTTTGGATGCCGAAAGTGCAAAATCGATGAAAAAGATTTTTCTCGACTTAATGCCTAAAGAATCGGAAAGTCTTTCTGTAGACCGGATCATGGCCGATCTTGATTCGAAAAAGATAAAAAACGCAGGTATAAAAGTGAAAAACGATCCTCCTCCGGTTTTTTATAGTGCAAGCCCGGCTATCTTATTGATTGTAGACGGGAATCCGGTATTTTCTCCCATTGAAAATACCAGCCTTGAGTTTGTCGTAAATACAAATTGGGATTTATTTTACAATAAATCAGACAAACAATATTTTTTGTTGGCCAACGATGTGTGGCTGACAGCAGGCGGATTGAAAGGTCCCTGGATGCAAGCCCGGTCGTTGCCGGTCGATATGTTCTCGTTACCCTCCGGTCAGAATTTCGATGATGTTAAGAAATTTATTCCTCCTCCGGCTGCAACCGATGTCCCTATTGTCTTTTTCAGTAGTGTTCCGGCCGAATTGATCCTGACGCAAGGCGCTCCGGTTTATGCCAAGATTCCCGGCACCGGATTGTTGTACATTACAAATACAGATAACGATATTTTTATTGAACAAGCCAGGAGCGAATATTACATTCTCCTCTCAGGAAGATGGTTCCGGGCAAAATCATTCGGAGGGCCATGGAGTTATGCGGGAAACAATTTGCCGTCAGATTTCGCCAAAATCCCCAAAGATTCACCTAAAGCCAATGTATTGGCTTCAGTTCCCGGAACTGTGGAAGCTTCTGATGCCATGATGCTTGCCCAGATACCGACTACAGTCGTTGTTAATCGCGCTGAAGCGGAAGCTGGCGTAAAGGTCGTGTATGACGGAAAACCCAAATTCGAACCTATTCAGGGCACCTCGATGGAATATGCCGTCAATACACAAAACAAGGTGATAAAAGTAGGAGATCTGTATTATCTTTGTTTTCAGGCGGTATGGTTTGTATCAACCTCTCCGAACGGTCCCTGGAAAACCGCCGATTCCGTGCCTTCCGTAATCTATACGATTCCTCCGGGTTGTCCGGTATACAATGTTGTTTATGTTACACAAATCAATCCAACTGTAACAACAGTTGAATGTAGCACTACGAGCGGTTATTTCGGTGTTTTCGTGATGGGAGTAGCAATGGGTGCAATCATGGAATCTGTTATTGTTTACGGTACGGGGTGGTATTATCCTCCTTACATTTATTATCCACCAGGAGCATTTTATCCTGTTTATCGTCCCTGGCCCTGCACATATGGCGCCGGAGTCGTTTACAATCCGTGGGTGGGCGGTTTTGTAGGAGGACGGGTAGCTTACGGTCCTTATGGAGCAGCCGGTACTTCCGCATGGTACAATCCTGCAACGGGAAGATACGGCCGTTCGGCAAGTGTTCAAGGCTGGTACGGGGGCAGAATGGCTGCCAATACCTACAATCCCTGGACAGGAGCTTACGGACATACCGCGCAAGGTTACAATGCCTATTCCCAATGGGGACATTCTGCTGTCAGCAACGGATATCAATGGGCGCGATCAGCGCATGTAACTACTGCCGGCGGAACTTCATTTGTTTACCAAACATCCAGGGGGAACCAGGGAGTGGTTACTCACGGAAGGAATGGTACGGTTGTTCATACAGACAATAATATATACGCCGGACATGACGGTCATGTTTATCGTAAAAGTCAGAATGGGACATGGATGCGGACATACTCTCCAAGGCCGGAACAACACTCCGGTTCGAATGTTCAAAAACTTCCGGCACATTCCAATGTAACAAATTACCTGAATCGCTCTGCCGAATCCCGTCAACGCGGACAAATGCAGATACAACATTTCCAGCGTTTTCAAGAGAAAGGAAGGGAATTCAGAGGTATTCGGAATAATCATCGATAATCATTTAATAATAAGTGTATCGTCAAAATTATTCACTTAAAATCAATAAATTAATTAATTTTTAAAGTTATGAAAACGTTATTTTTTGTATTTACGTTTATTGTTTCGTCTTGTATGCTAATGGCGCAGGATGATTGTATGTATTTTTTTCCTTCAAACGAAGGCGCCGTTTTGGTCTCAAAAAATTATGATGCCAAAGGTACACTTCTGAGTACAACGACCTATACGGTCAATAAAACGGATCAAACCATAGATGGAAACAATATTGATATTGTTTTCACAATAACAAACAGCAAAGATAGCTTGATTGACAGTGGAAACTTGAATGCAAGATGTGAAGACGGAGCATTTTATATGACTATGTCAAACAGGATTTTATCTCCTGATGCCATTAAAATGTTGGAGAAAGACACCGAACTTGTAGGCGATTTTTTAGATTATCCGGATCCGCTTGGAGATTTTAACACTGGAAACTTTAAAATGAGCGGAGGCAAATTTACGATCCAATCTAAAAAAGATAAAAAGATTTTTGCACACGTTGATGTGTTTGGCCGGCAATATGAGAAAAACGAAAAGATAACAACACCCGCCGGAACGTTTGATGCAGCAAAGGTAACTTTCAATTTCACAATAACAAAAAATAAAAAAACAAACAGATATGAAGGAGTGGAATGGTATGCTTTAAACGCGGGAATTATTCGTTCAGAGACCTATGATGAAAAGGGTAATTTGCAAAATTACAGCGTGTTAACGATGTTGAAAACAAATGAATAATAGTTAGTATCTCTTAAGTGATTGATCGTAATCAGTTTATACTATCTTGGGCAAAAGGCAAAGGGTGCAAGGCAAAAGAAATTGTGTGAGAGTTGTCTTTTGCCTTTAGCCCTTCGCCTTTGGCCGATAAAATAATATAAACTAATTTTTACCATGTACTTACTTAAAAATGTTTTAACGAAAATATTTCAGAGGCTCCTTCTTTCAATGCTGATAGTAACTTCTGCCTGGGCAAAGAATTCGTCTGAAATGCCGGGTGTATATGATTTTGCTGTTATAGATACACTAAACAAACATGACAGTCTCCGTCAAACAACAAAAATATTGGGGATAGCCGTACCCTCATTGATGGTAGTTTACGGAGCATCCTCGTTTTTCCTTGATGGAATACGACAGATAGATTATAACATCGACAACAGGCTTCATGCACATGGTTATATCTGGCATAGTAAAGCCGATGATTATATCCAATTTGTACCGGCAGCAACAGCTTTTGCCTTGAAGTTTACTAAAGTCGGGAGCAAAAACAATCTGTTAGACATGACCCTCATTTATGCATTGAGTGGTGGACTGACATTTGGAGTTGTGGAGAGTACGAAAATATTGACTGACCGCGAACGGCCCGATGGTTCTGCAAATAATTCCTTCCCTTCGGGACATACAGCCACTGCATTTTCGGCGGCTGAATTCCTTCATCAGGAGTTCGGGCATCATTCGATATGGATTAGCATCGGCGGATATACAGTAGCAACGATGGTAGGAGCATCCCGTATTTTCAATGACAAACATTGGCTCAGTGATGTGGTAGCCGGGGCAGGGATAGGCATACTCTGCACAAAAGCTGTATATTGGCTCTATCCATATCTACAAAAAAAATTATGCAAAAAGAATAAAAAATGGCAAATCACTGTTTTACCGAAACCCGTTACCGGTGGATGGAATTTGAAATTTTCCTGTATATTCTGAATAAATCGTTAGCAGACCCGTAATGGCAAACAAAGTTTGCATTGCAATTTTTTTGAACATTTAAAGAGGCGACTTGTTTTTATAATATAATTATGGAATATTTTACATTCCATACATTTATGTTATAGAAATCGTTTTGACTTTTTACTTTTCAGATAATAGAACAAAGATTCTGGAAGAAAGAGGCTATTTGACCAAAAGCAAAGACACAAAACAGCAAAAAAGAACAAAAAAGGGCATGAAAAAGTATCAGTTTCATTTATAAATAGTATTACTTGTAAATTTTTAAACAGTTTCTTAATATCTCTTTAGTCTTTGTTCTTTGTTCTATCAGATAAAAAAATTCAAGACGGGTTCATAATCAATAGAACTAAGTACATCACAACAATTAATTTATATCATTTTTTTCGATAAATTTAATAATGTCACATACTCAGTATAAAAATTATCCTTTATTCTATTTCTGCAAACGCAAATTTGCTCAGTGGGAGACTTGCAGAAGTTCTGCAAACATAAATTTGCTCAGAGGGAGACTTGCAGAAGTTCTGCAAATATAAATTTGCTCAGAGGGAGACTTGCAGAAGTTCTGCAAACATAAATTTGTTCAGCGGGAGACTTGCGGAAACTATGGAACAGCACTTTACAAATAAAGGCAGGATAAAAACCGGAATAAACTCTCAGGAAAAGAACAAGAGAAGAGAGTTTCTTCATCAGGTTTATGGGTATATGATAAGATTTTGATTTATATAATTACCTGTAAAATAATAATACAAACTAATTTGTGACACATACTTATGAATAATCAGTTGATTGAAAGGCTAATTCGTGTAATGCGAGAATATTTGCAAAAAAATGAAACATTGGCCTCTGTCTTAATAGATGTGCTTTCGTTAAATAAAGAAGCAGCCTACAGAAGGCTCAGGGGAGATATCATGTTTACTTTTGAAGAAGCCGCAAAACTATCCCGGAGACTCGGTTTTTCATTGGATAAGATTGTAGGGGAAAGCATGGTTCTGGATACTAACAAATGGGCTTTTACTGATATCAGCACTTTTCATGCTTCATCCAGGTATGTGGAAGAATACGGCAGGAAACTATGCACGTTTTCAGATATGTTCCGTGATTTTTTGAAATATCCTCAGGCCACCATCCGTAGCGCTCTGGGTAATCTCCCTTATTATTTTATTTTACTTTACCCAACTTTAACTTTGTTCCGGCATTATAAGAGGGCATATCTCGCTTTCGGATTAAATCCTGAATTTAAGTTTTCTGATTTTACCATATCTCCTGAGATTCAGGAAAAAGAACAAGATGTGTTGGAGAAGTGTCTTTCCATCCCAAGAAACCATTTGATTCTGGAACGCAACATTTTTCATTCAATAGCAGAAGATATCAACTATTTTTATTACAGGCAATTGATCTCCAAAGAAGAGTTGTCGCAACTCAAAAAAGAGTTGTTCGAAGGTTTGTCTAATCTGGAAAATATTGCAGCAACCGGGAGATTCGGTTCTGTTATGGAAGTCTCAATGTATTTGTTGGATGTTAAGTTGGATGCATCTTATACCCATCTTGAGTCACCCGATTCCGAATGTTCGCTGCAATACTCTTACTTTATAGATATATTAAGTTTTAACAATCCAAAAGTTTGTCAAATGCAGAAAAACTGGATTGAATCATTGAAAAGATACTCTACCATGATTTCCCAAACAGGAGAAATACAACGTGTCGAATTTTTCAGGAAACAGAAAGAAATAATAAAGTCGATAGGGTAAATTTGCAAAGTTTAAAATTAAATATAATTTTGCAACCTGATTTTTTACTCAATGACTAATCGTAATCTATTCAAATATTTATTTTTGGCGATTCTTTGCATCGCCTTTCTATGTTTTCAGGCATGTAAACCTTCGGTAGACGGCCAGCTGCAACAAGCAGAACAATTAATAAAAAACAAACCCGATTCGGCTTTTCATATCCTGCATGATATGCAGGAATATTATGCAGGAATGAATGATTCCGAAAAAGCGTTGTTCGGTTACCTGTATTTACGGATAAAGGATGGTAAAAGTGATAGAGACTCAACCGACATCAACCGGATAAACTTTTCAATCGATTATTATACCCGCTATTCCGACAAACAGCGGCTGGCAGGCTGTTACCTTTACAAATCCCGTATATTTAAGGATAAAATGGAATGCACCGAAGCAATGAACATGCTGCTGAAAGCCAAAGATATTGCTGAGCCGTTGGCAGACCACAAACTATTGGCGGAAATTTATTTCGATTTAGGACATATATACGCTTTCTTCGGAGAACAGGATAAGGCATTGGAATATTTGAATTTGTCTATCAAAAGCTACGAGCAATGCGGCAATATAAAAAGCGCCGGACGGGTACATATGGTCATTGGGTGGTTGTACAGCGCCTCCCAAAACTATAAGGATGCTTTGCCGCACACTATGCAAGCGCTGAATATGATAAAAGACTCGCTCACCACCGGCGACCTATTGGAAGATATAGGTGATTACCACCTGGCCGGCGAGTCATACGATTCTGCCTATTATTACTATCACGAAAGCTTGTTGTATCCGACGTCCGCCACCAATAAATCAATCCGCTATTACAACTTAGCCAAGCTGTTTTTCGAAATCGGACAATACGATTCGTCTAAAGTATATATCAACAAAGCCCTGGCCGGCCCCATTGACGTTGCCTACAAAGCCAATTGCTACCGCTTGTTGGTGGGCATTGCTTCCGAAACAGGCACCAAGAAAGAACTGGAACAATATGTGTACGATTACCAACTATATCAGGACTCTGTCAATAAACGCAAAAAGCAGCCTGCTATGGAAGTGGTGGAACAAGTTCATCAGTCCAATGTCGAGAACACAACTATAAAAAACCAGCGTTTGTGGCTGACAATTGGTGTTGTAACCATATTATTAGCCGGAGGTTTTGTTTCTTCTTATTTATATAAACGCAATAAGAAAAAACAACAGACAGTTGATTTCTACAAAGCTAAACACTCTGAAAGTGAGGAATTACATAGTGAATTCCATCAGCAGGTCAGTACCTATAAAGCCGAATTAAAAAGAAAGCACGACTTGCTGCTGGCTCAACTGAAGCAGGAACTGGAATTTACCCGGGAACGATATGCCGACCGGCGGAAAAAAGCCTCGTCGCCGCAAGAACGCAGAGCAATTGACAGGGCTATTTATCACGAAGTTCTGCAAGTAGATAATGAGCAGGCTTTTATGGAAAAAATGAACCAACTGCTGAGTAACTTGCCTCACAGGCTGCAAAGCGACTACCCTGACATTTCATACCGGCAAATTGTGTGGTGCTGCCTGTTTGTATTGGATATCAACACTACGGATATTGCTTTGATAATGGATTATACCCCAGCCTCGCTGTATAAATTCAAACAAAGGTTGAGCAAAAAACTTCATTTTGAGAATGTGCGCGAACTGGAACAAATGCTGTATGAGAAATTAGGTTTATAGACTTAAATCCGGTTCAACATTCCTTCCCTTTTTCCCTTTGTCCTAATAAAAATTTCTTCTCATTTTTAATTTGCTGATTTGCAAACATCTGCAAAAACGCTTGTCCTAATCTTTTTCTCCCCATCAGGCAATATGCTTGATGATTTTTCATAAATTTGATTTCTTTTTTTTAGCGTCAGCTAAACACAATGGCAATGAAAAATCCAAGTTATCTGTGTTTATTGATCCGCTTTTGAGACGGCCCCATAAAAAAGGAAAACAAATAAATAATGGACTTTAGCCCAAAACAAATTATCAAATACAAAATAAAATACAATCTACAATGAAACACACATTCATCTATCAGGACGAAAAATCCGACAAATTCTGGACCATTGAAACCAACGGCGCCGAATTCACCGTAACCTACGGAAAAACAGGCACCGATGGGCAAACCTCGACCAAAACATTCGATAACGAAGAAAAATGCCGGAAAGAAGCCAATAAACTCATCGCCGAAAAAACAAAGAAAGGTTATGTAGAACAAGGCGAAAACCCGCTCCTGGCAGTCATGCAAAAATTGGCAGCGACAGCACACAGCAAATCATCGCAAAAAAAAGAAACGGCAAAACCAGTTGCCACACCATCCAATTCATCATTCAAATACTACGATGTATCGGCGGTAAAAGACGCCCACATTGATGATGTCGACACCGTGTACGAAACCATTCTCGACCAACTGGAAGACTTGGAAGACCTGGAGAAAAAACTGTCGGGTATACTCATCTGGTTCGACCCCGAAAACGGAGGATTGCAAGGCATGGATGTAAAAATGCTTGAAGACAAAAGCAGTAAAGGAAAAGAAGACCAATTGAAATATGGCGATGATTTCTTCCTCGAACAATACTTTATGCTCGAAAGCGTGATGGAAGATTTTGATGTGGACGACGAAGACGAAGAACGAAGCGAATACGAAGTCCTTTCCCAATCGGCCTTTTCCATTATTGGCCGCGCGTTGATGCAACTGCACCAGAACGGTAAATTCCAAAAAATCGCGGGCAGCTATCCCTTTTCAGCCTATGTAAATGTAGAAGACGAAGGCACCAACAAAATCTTTACCATCTTTGACGAAAACGGGCTGGCGCCTGCCGACGAACAAGCCGAACAAGCCTACGACATAGCCGCCGGCACATTCAACAAACCCACCGTTACCCAATACATAAAAGACACGGTAAGCGGCTACAAAAAAGAGAAAACAGCCACCAAAGCCACTTCCGTTTCATTGGAAAAACCGTTGACCAAAGCACAGAAAAAGCTAACGGAAGAAGAGCAAAGCGATTACGAATTCCTGCAATACGCCTTTAAACTGCTGGCCAAAGAAAAGCCCGAAGGCAACACTTGCGATATTGAATACGAACCCGACGGACATCTCGATTTATATGCGGGCGACTACAACATATACAGCGGCGACAGCGATTTTGAACGCCGCGGCCTATGGTTCGAAGGGGCGCCGGAAGCCGAAGAGGCCGACGCATTATTGCGGAAACTAATCCCCATACTCATAGAAGAAGGCGCAATGAATAAAATTGTCACTCACCCCTTTGAAGTAACCCTTACCATAGAAGGCTTACCCAAACAAACCCTGTACACCTCTAAGCAGGACGGAAAGAAAATTATATTGGTGGCAGCACAACCGCAAGAACAAAAACCGGACGGCGAAAAAACGCACGTAGAACTTTTTGCAGATGCCGCCTACACCGAAACAATGGGCAAGCGGACTTCCGCATTGGAAGTAGCCCGTATGCGTTTCCTCAATGGCGAAATCGCCTTTGCCGACTTACAACCGCTACTCAAGGAAAGCCCCAACAGCAACGACTATACGCTTTACAAAAAAGCTTACGGCATTTTCAACCTTGTGATGGACAACAAAGCGGAAATGTATCCCATCTTCAACCGCTTTATTCAAATGATAACCTACATCAACAGCTGCGATGCCCTGCATTTTATGGAAGCCTTCTTAGACAAGCAAGCCCATTTGTGTACCTACGGAAAAGAATTCACCGAAGACATGCACGCCAAACGCCCGGCCCCCGAAGTATTCCTCAAAGAAAGCCAACTATCGCCCGCATGGTGGCTGGAAGTACTATTTAAAAGCCATTTTTTAAGATTAAAAGGTTATGAAGGAAGGATTGAATTGCCATCTGCTATAGAGCAATTGCGTAGTGTACATAACGCTTTCCCCGAAACATTATCAAACTACATTCAGGGTGAAATATTGAAAAGCGACGGCGGTATAATAGAAGATGAATGGGAACGCAAACTCATTGCCGCCACCGCCCTCTATATGTTCCACCCTTCGCCGGAAACACTCGAAGTCATCAATCAAAACGCCGTAGAAGTAATAAGCTGCTGCACACAATACGCCGAACACAACGGGAAATACGAAGACAGTTTTGCCTATGCATTCGAACAGGTAATACAGCAAAAAGACTATGCCGGAGCCATGACCCAAGCCCACCTGTTGGACGCTGTGAAAAAAAGCATCAATGCAGGCTGGCGCGGTTTCGATTTCAAGCTGTCGCTGCTTACTTATGCGTTAGCCCTGTGCGATTTTAAAATACCATCCTTATATCTTATCTATTCGGCCATTGCCAAAGCAAGCGAAACAACACCACTGAAAGAAATTGGCAGCCGGAAAACCAATGTATACAAAGAATTGTTTCATGGATTATATGAATTTGGATGGAAAGGCGCCGTCAAAGAAGATTGGTTTACACCCACGGAAAACCGGTTGGATATGGCAAAAAAAATGCTCGACCTGAGCGATGCGGCAAACCTTGAAAAAGGCTTGGCCGACTTATATAGCGATGCCAAAGGAATAACACAAGCAAATAAAGAACAAGAAGCCGCGCAAAAAGCCGCTGACGAAGAAGGCGAAGCAACACTGAAAGCAAAGTGCGACGCCCTGAACAACGCGCCCGACAAAGCCGCCGCATACGCCGCCTATTTCGCCTTCCTGAACGATACACCGGGCTTGGAAGAAAAGGTAAGCAAAACGCTGTATGAAATTATGTCCACCGCATTCAATGTCAAATACTACTATTCGGCCTACGGCAAACAATTAACCTTCCAGTTCGGCAACCCCGAAGATGGCGACAACAGCCCGTATGTATATGCATCGGATGGCAGCCCTTCCACCGGAATAACCACCGGCGAAACAGACCCTATACCCGGATATTTCGGCAAGCAGGTGGAAAAAGCAGCCATCGGCTTTTCGTATCCCCACAACAACAGTTTTGGCATACACCGGTATACCGACCCCAACAACAGTCGCCCATACATTAAACCCAAGCAATGGAAATCAATGGGCTTCAAAAATACAGTGGTTGTTCCCATTCGTGTAGACAACTCTATTTGGATATTTCACCCCACCGAAAAAAACACTCACGGGCAACCTAAACTGTACAAAGCCTCATTTATAACTAATCTGGTAGAAGAAACCACCGATTACAATGTGGGTGCGCTCTTTGTAAAACTCTGGGCCGAAAAATACGGTATAAAAACAGATTGGTAATCAGAAGGCGTAAGGCAACGACAATGAAACAAAAATGGCTTTAACCATTAAATAATAAAGAAAACAACAAATAACGGGCTTCAGCCCAACAAAAACTCAAAACAATGACAAAACAAGAATTAAAAAAACTGATGGACGAAATGGCAAACACTGCCCATGTAGAAAAAATGAGTGAAGCAGGCGCAGCCATGTCAACCTACCTGATTGAGCACCCCGAAGACACCGCCGAAGTAATGGAATGGTTTACTGCCGCCCAACAACAG
>JAVBLQ010000125.1:0-9370 GCA_031553435.1 Bacteroidales bacterium
AAAAAATTATAAAACAGGAGGTCCCCTTCGGGAAAAGTATCGGTCATATACATCCCAATATTCGGTGTATATTTCCGTGGAAGAAATAATATTAAATTTTTTAACTACCGGAATAACTAAGATTTCTTTCCCCGGAAGAAAAAAGTCGGAAAAAGAGATGGATTTAACCGGAGTAATTTTGATATTTAAAGAACAATGGAAACGGTTTGATTCTCCATCAGCATGAGAAATATCCTCTGAATCATAATGGTTATGAGTGCAAGCATCAGAATGATGATGGATTGCTAAAGCGCCTTCATTGCAAAAATCCGACTCAGTATAATGGTGATGATGAGGAATCACATTGTGAATAAACACAATGGAATAAATTAATAGAAGGAATGTTGATATGTATTTTTTTGTCCTCACCGCAATTCAAATGAAATGCAAATATATATTTTTTTATTTTGACTTGCAAGTTTCATTAACTGAGAGTAATCGGATAGATTTGTGAATTAAAATAAAAACATATCACTGATAATAAGCAAATTATTTAAGATGAGAAAAAATGAGAAAAAAATTAGATCAATTATCAAAAAGAACATGTATACTTGTGAATTGTTTAATATTCAATCAAAGGCTTGCCCCCTTTTGTTGAAAAAAGCCTCCTTGCGTGAGGTAGTCATATCAAATTCCGTAAATAATATTGAGTTCAAACTTTAACACCACAAGAAGGCACCGCAAAGGTACATATTAAATTTAATATCCAAAAGATCTGATACATGTTACAGGTGGGTTTGGCGTATCCGGTTTGCAAAATGCAGATTGGTTGCGGAGAAAAAATGATATAAATCTAAAGATATCTAATTAATTTATGAATAGAATATTATTTTTAGCAAATAGAATGATTTTTATATTTTCTTTATCATTTTTATTTGCATGTAATGAAAATGTTGTTGAAGAGCCAATACTTTCAAATTTGAATCAAACTTCAGACTTGAATCAATATGAAAGACTATCATTTTCATCTTCAAATGAATTATTTCAGGCAATTGTATCCATTGAAAATGGTGGAAACTATAAAAAAGATCCAAAATTTTCCAGATTTGTTAGTTTGATGGATGAAATTCCAGAAAAAGAAGTTACATTACGCGCTCAGAAGGAACTTGAATGTCAAAATTTTTATACTGCATTAGAATATGATGTACTCATCCCAAATGAGTCTCTTGCTCGCCTTGTAAATCCGGTTGGAGAGATTGAGGTTGATAATTATGTATATAAAATTACTCCGGAAGGTACATATAGATTCTCAAAGGATAAAGAATTTTTATTTGATGAATTATATGTTCATGGATCTCTAACCAATGGAGAATTAGTAGAAGAAAATATGTACAGAATTTCAGATGGTATATTTTTATATGACACATTTAGAGAAAATGATAGTTTTTATGAACTCGTTTATGAAGGAGATATTAGTTTGGTTGATGACAATGTGCTCATGATGTCATCGTCAGGAGCTACAGAGCCAAATTTTAGCTCTTTCCCAACATATTCTCCAGATAGAAAAACATGGGCAGGCAAGTTAATTCAGAATCTTATTGGAACAACAAAAACACATACTATTGATTTTAGCTCTTCACGTCGTTTAAGAGGACAATTTTATTCATATAATTACTTTTTTTATAGTGAAATTGGCGTAAGTGGATGGACAGATAAAAAAAATTGGATTGGTTGGAGCAAAACCCCTTCAGATGAATTACGCGTGGGATGGAAGAATGTAGTTCTAGAGTCTAAAATACCAGATTATTGGGCTAATTCATTAAAAACAGCAAATCAACCTATTGTGTTTTCTCCAGTTTACACAGAATTGCCAGGAACAAAATACAAAGTAAATGTAAGTACTTTAGTAATTCCCAATTATGATCCATCTGAATTTGAAAAATATTTAAGTAAAGGAACAAAAGAAGCTTTTGGATATTTAAAGAAACTTTTAGGGAGTCAATCATCATCAAGTTGGGAAAAATCTGAAGCACTTGCAATAGCTACTCGAACTCATATTTATTCAATTATTTTAAATGAAGATAAAAGATTTTATAATACAGAGAGCTATACCCATGTATTTGCAAATCAAGTGAAATTTATGATAACCTTGAATCCAATGGATTTACCTCAGTTAGCAATTGCAGATGCAGCAAAGTGGTTTAACGCCATAAAAGAAACAAGTAGTATGGTATATCCAACACTTAAATCCGGTGAGGTATATGTTTGTGGAAGATTTGGAAGCAATTGGAAGGGAATGAAAATAAAAAAATAAAATAAAATTAACGGGTGGATTATCTGCCCGTTAATATACTTATGTCACAATAAAAATATAAAATTATGACCAAAAAAATATTATTAGTATCAATTTTTTCATTCATAATAACATTGACTTTTGCTCAGTTCGGAATAAAAGGAGGTATGAATTTTTCATCTTTTACTTTCAGTAATGCAGAATATAAAACGGGCTTTCATATTGGAGGAGTCTATAAAAAACCATTGAATGAAAAATTATTCTTTCAACCAGGTGTGTTATTTACTTCTGATGGAGCCAAACTGACAGATGCAGTTAGTGGCAAAACTAATGTTAACATGTACTCCCTGGAAACACCTTTATTAATGACATTTCGTCCAGAAATAAGTGGACAAGCAAAATTATTATTAGATTTCGGCTTTTATTTAAGATATGGTTTATTTGGAAAAACAATTTCTGAAGTTGATAACATTACATATAAATATAATACATTTGAGGAATACGAGCGATTTGATTTGGGATTGTCGTTAGGAGCCGGCACAAAATTAAATAATATCATCTTTGTCGTATCTTATCAATTAGGCTTCCTCGGTGTAGAAAAAAATCTTAATGCCTATAATACAAGTTTCAAACTAAGTATAGGATATGAATTCTAAAAATTATAACATTGAAAATTAATCTTTTGAAACTTTTTTCGTTTCTCCTGATTCCTATTACACTATTTTCTCAGGAAAAAAGAAATTATGCAAATTTAGGCATTAGCATAAACCATAGTGCTATGGAACCATATCCTGCCGGAGGTGGAATTAATTTGGGATACGAATATTTTCCCCTTAGGCAGGATTTTATTTCTTTTGAACTAAGGACGAAATGTCATCTTTATATTTATCGGGAAGAAAATTGGGAATATAAAACAAATGACTTCAGATATTCCTTGTTTTCTTATGATATAGGTTTTGTGCCAAAATTTTATTTGAAACTGTCTGAAAAAGTGAATTTATTGCTGGAAAATGATTTTTCGTATGCATATATTTCCGGAAAAACCTATTATTATACTGCTAACTATCATAAAACGAATGGCTTTCAATTTTATTATTCTATTTCGTTGGGCGCCAGGATTAAGAAAAGCCCGGAAACCTTAATTACTGTCGGCTATTCGACATTTAATTTAGACAATGTTTTGCTGAGAAATAACCCTGAAAATAATGGAAGCGAATTCCCTTCTCAAAAACTTGAAATTGTAGGAACTGTGGCTTTTATTTTCCCATTTTAATGATGATCCCTAACAAAGAGTCAACATCAAAGTTGCGGGTTATCCATACATGGAATATGGGTTTTTAAAAGGAAAAGTTTCTTCCGTATCGCTTGTCTCCAATGGAGAATATTATATTGTGGCAACAGAACTTTCCGTGCAATTAGTCACTACCAATGGCCATCAATTAAATTTTACAGGAGAGCTGACAGGAAAAGCCGAAATGGTAACCGATGAACTATCCCTGGTTACCAGAATTATATCTCCATTAAAATACTTAATTGAGAATAACTTCAACAACTAATTTGTAATTTCCCAAAAAATTACTAACTTTGCGCCTCAATTTACAAAATAAATTACAAAAAATTATTAATCAAGAGTTTATGAACAATTACGAAACCGTTTTCATTTTGACTCCCGTTTTATCTGATGTTCAGATGAAGGAAGCGGTAGAAAAATTCAAAGCCCTGCTTGTTGGAGAAGGCGCGGAGATTGTGAATGAAGAAAATTGGGGCTTGCGTAAGTTAGCTTATCCGATTCAAAAAAAATCTACCGGATTCTACCAATTATTAGAGTTTAAAGCAGAGCCTGCCGTTATTGCAAAATTGGAAGTTAACTTCCGTCGCGATGAAAGAGTTATCCGCTTTTTGACTTTCCGTCAGGAAAAATATGCTGCCGAATACGCAGTGAAGAGAAGAAGTAAAAAACAACAATCAAAAGAAACCGCAAAGGAGAACTAAATCATGGCAGCAAAAAACAACCCGGAAATTCGTTACTTAACTCCGCCAACTGTAGATGTTAAGAAAAAGAAATATTGCCGTTTCAAAAAGAACGGAATCAAATATATCGATTACAAAGATCCTGAATTCCTTAAAAAGTTCCTGAATGAACAAGGAAAAATTCTACCCCGCCGTATTACCGGAACTTCTTTGAAATTCCAGAAACGTGTGGCTCAGGCTGTGAAAAGAGCTCGTCATTTGGCGTTGCTTCCTTATGTAACCGATTTGATGAAATAATAAAAGGAGGAACAAAGTTATGCAAATAATATTAAAAGAAGACATTGCCAATCTTGGATTCAAAGATGATGTAGTAACTGTGAAAGATGGTTACGGAAGAAACTATCTGATTCCTCAAAAAAAAGCTGTAATCGCTTCAGAATCTGCAAAAAAAGTGTTGGCTGAAAATCTCCGTCAACGTGCGCACAAATTGGAAAAAATCAAAAAAGACGCACAGGAATTGGCAGCTAAACTGGAAGGTATAGCATTGACAATCGGAGCAAAAACAAGCTCAACCGGTACCATTTTCGGTTCTGTAACTAACGTTCAAATTGCAGATGCTTTAGAGAAAAAAGGATTTGTTATTGAAAGAAAAATTATCAACATCAAAGATCACGTCAAAGAAGTTGGTGCTTATAAAGCTATTTTGAAACTACACAAAGAAGTTTTCGTGGAAATTCCTTTTGAAGTAGTATCCGAATAATATTTGATTAATGAGATATAAAAAGAGTCGGTTCTTTGAGGACTGGCTCTTTTTTTTTACATTTGTCGTTCATTAATTTCCAACCATGTTCATCAACCGCAAACTATACATCGCCGTCATTTTAATTGTTTTCTGCTTCATTGGAGGATACAATAGCGTCTTTATATTTACTTTGGCGCAAGTCCTTTTGCTGCTGCTGATTATAGTGTGTGTGTATGATTATTTTCTTTTGTTTAGCAAATCAAATAAAATTACGATCACCAGAGATTGTGAAGAGCGTTTTTCCAATGGAGATGACAATGCTGTAAAATTGCGCCTCGACAATACCTATCCCTCTCCGGTTTCCATAGAAATTATAGACGAAGTTCCCGATATTTTTCAATTCAGGGATTCCCTTTTTCAAGTAAAATTAAAAAAAAATGAGAATAAAGTATTGACTTACAATCTCCGTCCCGTAAAAAGAGGAGTCTATAGATTCAATCAAGTCAATATTTTGGTTTCAACTCAAGTCGGACTGTTAAGTAGAAGGTTTAAGACCGGAAATCCGCAACAGATAAAGGTTTACCCATCTTATCAAAGACTACGTCAATATGAATTGATGGCTATTTCCAACAAACTGTCGGAATACGGATCAAAAAAAATACGCAAAATCGGACAACAACTGGAACTGGAACATATCAAAGAATATGTAAAAGGCGATGATTACCGTACAATCAACTGGAAGGCGACCGCACGCCGCCATCAATTGATGGTCAATGTTTTTCAAGACGAAAGATCTCAAAATGTATATAACGTGATCGATAAAGGCCGGACAATGCAATCAGCCTTCGAAAACATGACGATGCTGGATTATTCCATTAATGCATCGTTGGCTCTTTCTTATGTGGCTATTTTAAAAGGAGATAAGGCAGGTTTGGTAACTTTTGAAAAACAACATGATACATTGGTGCCTGCGTCGCGCCATGCCGATCAAATGCATAAAATCCTGGAAACTTTATACGGGCAGACAACCACTTTTGCCGATAGCGATTTCAGCAATTTATACGTCCATATCAATAAAAAGTTAACACAACGAAGTTTGCTGTTAATTTATACCAACTTTGATTCCGTCAGGGCGATGCAGAGACAACTGACTTACCTGAAAATGTTGGCAAAGCGCCATACGGTTGTCGTTATCTTTTTCGAAAATACGGGAATCAAAGAATTGATTGAAAAAGTTCCGGAAAATAAGGAAGATGCTTATGAAAAAGTAATCGCCGAAAAACTTGCTTACGAAAAAATGTTGATTGTCAACAAACTACGGCAAAGTAATATTCTTTCTATTTTAACACATCCTTCGGCGTTGACTCCTGATGTTATCAATAAATACCTGGAACTGAAGGTCAGAAATATTTCATGAAGACTTATCTGCAAGCGATTATTGCCTGTATTATTTGGGGTTTTTCTTTTGTCTGGACGGAAGTCGGATTGAAATCATTCCACCCGGTGACATTGGTTCTGATGAGACTGGTCATCGGAACTGTATTTTTGTACATTGTTGCCAAAAGCATGAAGAAAATACATCCGGTGCATCCTAAAGACTGGAAATGGTTTCTTCTGTTGGCCTCTCTGGAGCCTTACTTGTATTTTATGGGAGAAACTTATGCTCAAACGATGGTTTCATCCACATTGACCTCTGTTGTCATTTCTACCATTCCATTGTTTGCTCCTTTTTCTGCCTATTTTATTTTAAAAGAAAAAGTATCTATTCTTAATATTTTGGGGATTATCGTTTCTTTGGCAGGAGTCTTCTGTATTGTTTTTACAGATGGTTCGGATTTGAGCGCTAATTTATTAGGGATCATTTTGCTCGCTGTCGCAGTTTTTTCAGCCGTATTTTATGCGGTTGTATTGAAAAAACTTTCGCATCGTTACAATAGTTTCAACATCGTATTTTATCAAAATCTGATTGGAATGATTTATTTTATTCCTACTTTTCTCATTCTGGATCTCAGGCATTTGGGAGAAAAACCAATTTTATTTGATTCGGTATTTTCTATTGTTATGTTGGCTATATTTGCATCGGTCATTGCATTTATACTTTTTTCCAATGCAGTGAGAGTCTTCGGAGTTGCCCGAAGCAATGTTTTTTGTAATATTATGCCGGCTTTCACAGCGGTTTTTGCATGGATTGTTCTGGGCGATCAATTAACAGGAACAAAGATAATTGGAATAATTATTGTGATTATAGGCTTATTTGTGAGCCAGCTTTCAGTAAAAAAAGTGAAAATTCACCATGAGCGTAGTGAGTTCTCAAGCGAAGCTTCACAGGTGCGGAAGGACCTTCACAAAAAATAATATATATGCATCCATTAGAACCATTCAAATTCTGTCCGAAATGCGGATCCATTCACTTTGAAATCAATAATATCAAATCAAAAAAGTGCAATGATTGCGGATTTGTTTATTATTTCAATTCATCGGCTGCAGTCGCCATATTTCTTGTTGATCAACAAGAACGGTTGATGGTTGCACGTCGCGCTCACGAACCGGCCAAAGGCACGCTTGATCTTCCAGGTGGATTTGTTGATATGTATGAAACTGCAGAAGAAGCCGTGGTCCGGGAAGTAAAAGAAGAAACCGGATTATCCTTGAATAAAGTCGAATATCTCTTTTCCGTTCCCAATATTTATACATATTCCAATTTCGATGTACATACATTGGATTTATTTTTCGAAGCCGGAATTCACAATGGAAATCAACATCATGCGGCAGATGATGTTTCTGAAATTCTTTTTCTGAAAAAAGAAGAAATCAATCCTGAAGATTTCGGATTGGATTCCATCAAAAAAGCCATTTCCAGATGGTTAAGAAAATAAAATAATTATATTTGTTGCCGGAAAAATAAAATTATGTTACAAGAAAAAAAATCATACCCATGGTTGGTAGTTGCCATGCTTTGGTTTGTGGCATTGCTTAATTATCTCGACAGGCAAATGCTTTCTACCATGCGTCCTTTTATGATGGAAGACATCTCAGAATTGATTTCAGCTACTAATTTCGGACGCCTGATGGCAATATTTTTATGGATATATGCCTTCATGAGTCCGGTATCGGGAATGATAGCCGACAGATTGAATCGTAAGTGGCTGATAGTGATAAGCCTCTTTGTCTGGTCAGGCGTGACTTTGATGATGGGTTATGCACAAAATATGAATCAACTTTATGTGTTGAGGGCGGTTATGGGTGTCAGCGAAGCTTTTTATGTGCCGGCAGGATTATCTTTGATTGCCGATTATCATCAAGGGAAAACCCGTTCTCTGGCCATTGGATTCCATACTTCGGGCATTTATCTGGGACAGGCTTTGGGTGGATTTGGAGCAGTACTTGCCAATAATACATCCTGGCAATTCACATTTCATTCATTTGGGTTAATAGGTATTATATATAGCTTTGTTCTTATTTTCTTTTTAAGAGAGAAAAAAACGTATGTTGTCAATACCGGCAAAAAGATATCTTTGGGTAATGAATTATCTTTAGCATTGAAAGGTTTCACCTTTTTATTCAGCAATATAGCTTTTTGGGTTATTTTATTCTATTTTTCGGCTCCGAGTTTGCCTGGATGGGCCACAAAAAACTGGTTGCCGACTTTGTTCAGTGAATCTTTGAAAATGGATATGACGCAAGCAGGCCCTTTATCAACCATGACCATGGCTTTAGCCTCCTTGTTAGGAGTGCTTGCAGGAGGTTATGTTTCAGATAAATGGGTGCAAAAAAAGCTGAAAGGCAGGATTTATACCGGCGCTATCGGATTGGGACTTACCATACCTGCATTAGTGTTGATCGGTTATGGTAACGGATTATTGATGATAATAAGCGGCGCTATTTTGTTCGGACTTGGTTTTGGAGTTTTTGATGTAAATAACATGCCTATCCTCTGCCAGTTTGTACCCTCCCGCTACAGAGCCACCGGATATGGATTGTTGAATCTGGCAGGAATATCGGCAGGTGCAGTCATAACTAATGAATTGGGTAAAGCGCTTGATGCCGGATATATGAGTATTGTTTTCGTTATTATGATCGTTGCCGTGAGCTTGGCTATCTTCTTACAACTGACCGTACTTCGTCCTAAAACTATTGATATGACGGATGAGATGATTGAGTGATAGCTCTGGATTCATGTTTCAAAGAAATTATAAGAAACGATTCTATTTATATCTGCTTTTAGTTTATCATCCATAATGAAAATATTTAGTTTGTTTGTTATTACCTCATCTGTTTATTGGATTTTTCAAGGAGATGTTTTGTTGTCCCAATTCAGATTTTAATAGTCCTACTGTGCTTTTTCAAAATAAAGTTCAGGTAAAACGATTTTAATCTCTTGATCC
>JAVBLQ010000036.1:0-24769 GCA_031553435.1 Bacteroidales bacterium
TACTCCCATGAAGTCGTTTTGTGAGTCCTGTGTGAAATTACCTGTTCCGTCTCCATAAAAGAAAACAACAGAAGATTCACCGGTCATCGAATTGGAATCGAAAGCTACGATATCAATCTTCCCGTCTTTGTCAAAATCTCCGAATTCGAAGCGGGGTTTGGATTTGAAACCATAGTCGGAAGTGATTTTTTTAGCAATAAATGACTTGTCTCCATTATTAAGATAGACATAAAGCCCGTAAGATTCGTCAATACAAACAATATCAAGAAGTCCGTTTCCGGTGATGTCACAGATTTTTGATTTTCCTTTACTTGCACCTTGCAGGCCGGTAATGTCACTGGCATAAGTGAATGTGTTACTTCCGTTATTGAGATAAGCATATACTTTGCGCCCGCCTCCGAATTGTACAATGTCTGCTTTGCCATCGTTATTGATATCCGGGAAAAGAATATCGCCATTGATAAGTCCGTAAGTTAAATCCTGTTTTTTGTTACAGATCACCTGATTTTCGTTGAATCTCAGTTCTGCAACATAAGCGGCGGCGTTGTTGTTGGCGGCAGGAGTTGCCGTTCCTCCCTGTGCTGCGATCAGGTATTGTTTCTGTCCGGTTCTGACGGTAGTAATGCTTCCGTTGTTCAGTCCGGGAAGTTTAAGATCCGTTCTTGTGAAAGTACCATCCCCATTGTTCAGGAGTAAATTGACAAAACTGGTGGTAAATTCGTCGTAATTGGGTCCCATAACAATCAGATCCGGTTTACCGTCTTCATTGAAATCGCCGATACAGGCAGTCCCGTTAGTCGGGTTTGCGTATAAAGCTTCGAAACGGATTCCTGAATTGGGAAAATTGTAAAATATGTCAGCCGTTTGTTGAGAAAAAACAGAAAAGCTACCGACAACTAAAACTATTGATAAAAGACTCTTTTTCATGGTATTTAATAAATGATTGCAAATACAAAAATATGTTTATCGATAAAATAGATTATGAAAAAAAGTCTAATTAAATGGGAGTATTGTCTATTTTGGATGTGTGCCCGCTTTCACTCCTTCGTTTGTAATTTTTACCGGTTTTATGGTTCCATCCGGATTAAAATACATCTGCTCTACGCATACTTCGCGATGATGCCCATTTAAATCTCCCAAGGGATGGCGATGGTAAAAAATATACCATTCGTCTTTCCCAGGTATTTGGATAACTGAGTGGTGTCCTGCTCCGGTTCCTATTTCAGGGTCTTCCTGCAAAATCTTACCAATCCGTTTGAATGGGCCGAAAGGAGAATCTCCGATAGCATAGGCTACACAATAATCTGATCCTGTCCAGGTTCCTTCCGACCACATGAAATAATATTTATTGTTGCGTTTAAGCATAAACGCACCCTCTACGTAACCTTCAATTTCAAGGCTTTTATAATAACTTCCGTCTTCAAACGGCACAAGACTCAATAAATCAGGGCTTAACTTAACCATGTTGCAATGTGCCCAACCGCCGTAATACATGTAATACTGCCCATTATCGTCTTTGTATACAAATTGATCAATCGGTTGCGCTCCATTATGAAACTGGTCGATCAATGGTTTTCCTAATGCGTCTTTGAATGGGCCGGAAGGTTTATCGGCCACTGCCACCCCTATTCCCCCGTATTCATTATTGTTTTGAATATCATTTCCTCCGAAGAAAAGATAGTACTTTCCGTTGGCTGCAATGATGGAAGGCGCCCATAATGCATATTTCACCCACTTTACATCTTCTATAGAAATAACTTTGGGATGTTTGGTCCAATTCACCAAATCTTTCGAAGAAAAAGCATCCATATAAGTCTGGGCTGTGTAGACCGGATGAACCACTTTGGTTTGTGCGGTGGGATAAACAGGAATAGAATCGGGATGCCCTTCTATATAGATATCTGAAAGCGTACTATAAACCCAGTATTCATCTCCGAAAATAATTGCTTCCGGATCGGCATACCAACCTGTAAAAATAGGATTGCCACTCATTTTTGGTTCTTCCGTGACTTGTTTTCCTGATTTTTTCGGAGAACAGGAATAAAAGGAAAGGAGTAAAAGGGATACAATCAAGAAGTTGTTTTGCATAATTTCAAATTTTAAACAGTTTCTAAAATACAATCATTTATTTCAGTGCTTAAATGTACATGATAAAAATTAATTTCATGCATATATTCGCCATCAATAATTGGTAAAAAAGAGAGTCTTATCTGAAAAACAAAACTTTTACTCCAATGTATAACAATATGCTACAATTTTTTCAATATCTTCTGTTTTGCTGAAATCAACCGAGTTTTCTTTGGCAAATTGTTCGATTTTATCTTCATTGCCTTTGAATAATTTTCCTAATGTTTTGGCAGAATTGAATTTTTTGAAACTGTTTTTTTGTTTGATATAGAAAAAGCGTTCGGTTTTTGTTTCGAATATTTCATCCAGGTTGAAGCGTGCATAATCGGCGCCATGTCCCTGCATGCTTCCTATGTTTGTGATGGAACTTGCCTGGGAGTGGCCTCCATAAGCTGTTCCTTTTCCCTGTGAAATCAATTTGGATTTCCACTGAATATAAAAAGATTGATTTCCGGCAGCAATTTGTTCATAGAATGCATCTTTCCGGGCATAGACAAAATGCCTGTTGCCAATTTGGATGCCTGTCACTTCAGCCGGATTGGCCAATGCAAGTATCGAATTGTCCGGATTCCGGAATAGCATTTCTTCTTCCACTGAATTGTAGTTCAGTAACGCTTTTATTTTTTTACCATCTTTATAACTGACGGTTCCTTCTTTGAATTGGGAAAAGAGAAGTCCGTTGGTTAGGTCAGACGATGCTTGTCCCTGTGCAACGATGGGTAAAAAGCAACATAGAAATAATAATAAATTTTTCATGGTTTTAATTATTTATCAGTTCAACCTTTTTGAAGCAGGCATATTCTCCGGGTGTTCCGGAAGCTACGATTCCGAAGCGAAATCCCATTCCCCAGGGAACAAGTCCGGATGCGTCGATTTGTTTGTCAAAGGCAATGTTTTTTCCGTTGTATTCATAGGAAAATGATAACAGATAGCCTTGAGTTACATGCATGATTATTGTTACTTTATTTGCTTTGATGTCTGCTTTGTCGAGTATTTCAAGTGTTTGTTGGTTTTTCCGTATTTCTATTCTGTTTTTTCCGACATAAATACCGATGGCGGCCAAAGGCGCTCCGAAACCGTTGTGTATTCCTCCCACAAGAGATACTCCTGAAAAGGTATTGTTTCCTGATTGCGTAAGATCAATATCGGCTTTTAGGGTGTAGTTCAAAGATTTGCTTTGTTGTACCAGTAAAGTTCCGATTTGTTCGTTTTCGGAAGAGGCTCCCAGGTATAGTCCTTTGTTTCCTGTTTTTAAGTCTATATTTTGTGTTACGCGCCATTGCCAGACCGGTTTCAGGCTTTTTTCCGTAAAGTTGTCTGTAAAGTTTAAACTTTCTGAAACTCTGTCGTAAGTTGCCTTGTTTCTGAAGATGGGCCATTCGTCATCTGTCCATTCTATTTTTTCCAATACACCTTGCCGCCCTACGTATACATCTCCAATGGTATTATAGGCATGATAAAGCATATAATAATCGTTTCCGTTTTTTACCATAGTACCGTGTCCGCTGCATTTCCAGTCGGTATTGTCTGTCAGTATCGGATTATTCTCATATTTTTTCCAGGGGCCTGAGATGGATTCGGATCGGGCGACTCCGGTTTTGTAATTGCATTTTTTATCGCAACAGCTTCCTCCTGAATAGGTTGCATAATAATATTTTCCTTTTTTGAAAATACAAACGCCTTCAACCAGCCAGCGTTCCCAACTGGTGTCATCTGATTCGTTGTTACGAAATAGTTCTATCGGCTGACCAATTAATTTTGTTCTGTCCGGATTGATTTCCTGCATCCAGATGGGGGTTGGGCGTCCTATACTGTTACCGTCTTCTTTCCAGGCCATATAAATTTTCCCATTGTCGTCTGTAATTTCGAAAGCGTCAATAGATCCGGCTTTCTGGCTTACCAATGGTCCGTGATCCGTATAATTTCCATCAGGGGAGTCGGCGCTTGCAACAGCTATGGTTAAGCGATTGTTTTTTTTCGATCGGGCTGTGTAATAAACAAATACTTTTTTTTGTTTTTCATCATAAGATAATTCCGGCGCCCAAAAATTATTTAATGCCCAACCGGGTGCTCCTTTGGGGAAAATATAGGAAACCAGTTCCCAGTTAATCATGTCTTTTGATTTGAAAATGGGGAATAATGGCGACCATTCGTTGGATGTGGCTGATGCCCAATAAGTATCTCCGATTTTAATGATAGTCGGATCCGGACGGTCGCCGGGCAATACCGGGTTAAAAATTGTTGTTGCTCTGCCTGTATTGAAACAAATAACGAACAGCAGGGTGAAGCTGAAATAATATACTATTTTTTTCATAAGTCATAAATAATGATGCTGGAAGTTTAAACAGTTTGTTAGTTTATCTTAAATCCGGATCTGATGTTATTTTCAGTTGATAAATTCCTCCGGCTGTTTTTTCTTCTTTGGCCTGGAAGCGTACATTGATTTTGTCTTTTCCTTTCGTCCATTCCTGCGGAATAAGATATAAATCGTCTACATAAGTGAGATATAGCCGGCGATTGAGATTGATTGTTTTCAACAATTTTCCATCAATCAGGATATCGAATTCGTGTTTGGGTGTTTCATCTCCCCAATAACGACAAATCAGGTGATATGGATTTGTTTCTTTTTTATTGATTTTCAGGTCGTATGAGAACCAGCCTCCGTTGATGGCATCGCGATATTGTGTGTTTTTCGCCCAAAAATAATCGTGCCAACGGATGGTGTCATTTTGTCCTTGCAGGTTATGTTTTTTTTCATTATCTGTATCTGCTATCATTACTTCATCCGTGAGCGCTTGCCGGCGTTGACGGAATATTTCCGGAGAATAAATTTTCCAGTAAACGGTATAGCGCTGATGGTGCATTTTAAAATATGGGATTAACTCTGCAGAAGATTGTTTTTCTCCGTTATTTACTTTGAAATGAAGTGGTTTTTGTATGTCTTCAACAATCCACCCGCTCAGGTTATTCAGGTCGCCAACCAAAGGAGTGATGTTTTTCAGGGGAACGGCATCTTTCAGTGCGCGATTGCCCGAAACTCTGTCGTCCGGCATGTGATCATTACCTAATGCTCCTGCCAGTACAACCGGCCCGTACATAATGCTTCCGAAGTGGGGCTCGTCTTTTACATAATCAACGTATAAAGACCTTTGATAGGTAATAATAATTTCGTCTCCGGTTCTTAATTTTTGCAGGACAATGCATCCGTTTTTTATAGTAACTTCTTTATTTTCTCCATTAATTTGTATTTGAGGTTTGGATTGCAACCATTCCGGGATGCGGATAAATACGTTTCCATTGAAAGTACCATTGTCGTCCAGTCTCAATTGTATATTGTCGGATTCCGGGAATTGGGTTCTCAGCGTCATTTTGAGTCCGGTTTCTTTCCAATTTAGCGTTGACGGGATAAACAGGTTTATCAGTAAAGAGTCTTTCGTATAAAAATAGATAGATTCTGCATATTTTGCATGGTTTTCCATTCCTGTACCGACACAGCACCAGAATGATTCGTAAGGGGTGCTGTATTGTTTGAATAATCCCGGCATCAAGGCTGTATAATAGGTTACACAACCTTCCATGTCCGGGTCTTGCGAGGCTAAAATATGATTGTAAAGGGCGTGTTCATAGTAGTTGAGATATTTCATGTTGCCTGAATGTGTGAACAGGTGCTTGGAAAGTTTCAACATATTGTATGTATTGCATGTTTCGGCTGATGAATAATCCAGCCGTTTGCTTTCTTCTCCGGGGATTCCGAACCGTTCGTAGCAACTGTTTCCTCCGATGGCCATCGTGTGGTCCCGGATGACAATATCCCAGAAGTTTTCGGATGCTCTGATGAATGCTTTATTGTTTATAAAATCGTATTGGCGCGCTACTCCCTGAAATTTAGGAATCTGGTCGTTGGCATGTCTTCCGGACAGGACATCTTCTCCGTTGGCTGTGGGATAAATAACATTGATATGATTGAAGCGTTGGGCTGCTTGCAGATATTTCTCATTACCGGTAATTGCATAGACATCGGTTAAAACTTCATTCATACCACCTTGTTCAACGGATAGCATGGCCTGAAATAAATCACTGTTTGATCGAATGGCTAAATCTGCAATGTAGTCGGATAGTTTGATTAATATTTCTTTGGCTTCGGATCGGTCGGCATAAACATAAGCGTCACGCAGTCCGGCTAATATTTTGTGGATGCAGTACCAGGAATTTCCGTTTTTATTGAAATTCCAGGGTTGTTTGGTTTCGTCAGGCTGATTCAGGAATAATTGTCCGTTGAGCAGGGCTTCGTAACCTTCTTTTCCCCGTTTTCCCGTGATAAACCAACCATCGTCAAATTGGTTCTGGCATTTTTTTAATTCACTGAGGATATAATCCAGTCTGTCTGAAAATACTTTTTCTCCAGTGGCTGCATAGTATAATGCACATGATGACATGTAGTGTCCCCAGGTACATCCTCCACCTTTTTCCCATCCTCCGTAGTTTTCGCCTTTAGGCTGTAGTCCTGCAGTTTTGAGCACATGAGGAATAAGCCTGTCTATTTCTAATGAAAGGACATAAGATTTATGTCTGTCCATTGCCTGTTTGAAATAGCTGTCGGAAAGTTGCACTTCGGATAATCCGAATGTTTTCCAGGTTGGAGCATTGAGACAGGCTACAACTTGTTTGTTCTCAATTTCAGATGCAGAAAGAATTGAGAGAAGGGTTGAGAATATGAACAGGAAGACTGTTTTTTTCATGAAACAAAATTTGGCAAGTGAAAAACTAAAAGTGAAAAGAGGAGAGTTTTCACTTTTAGTTTTTACTTTTAGTTTTATCTGATGATTACTTTTTGTACAGATGATCCTACTTTAACAAGATAGATTCCGTGAGCAGCATTGATATCAAATGATGCATCATCAGATGATAATTGTTCTTTCTGGATCAGGATTCCTGTTGTTGAATACACTTCAGCCATGTTGCCGGCAGCTCCGTTAACAAAAACTGTTTTTCCGTTGAATGAAACGGCTGCATTGTTTTCTGCTTTTGCATTACCGATGCCAGTACTTTGAACAACGTTGTAATAAATTCTTAAACCAGCATTTTTGCCATAGTAATCAGCTCCGGCTGTAACGAGGTCTTTTTTACCGTCACCATTGAAATCGCCTACAAGAAATCGTCCGAAATTGCCTCTGCGACTCATAGGAACAATTCCCGCCGTATTTGTATCAGTAAAGGTTATTTCAGATTGTTCGAAACCTCCGTTACCATTTCCTTTCAGGAAATAAGTGCGACATCCCCAGGCGGCAGCAGTATTTTGATTTTCCAATCCGATGATTACATCTTGTTTTCCGTCCAGATCAAAGTCTGCAACAGCAATATCGGCACGTTGACCACCTAACAATGTGATTGGATTTCCTGCATAATCTGTTTGAGCGATTTCCGTGAAAGTGTCATTACCGTTGTTTTTGAATAATTTCAGGATGAATTGCCATGGATTGGTGGCATCATTGGTTCCGGTCATGATGATATCAGGATATCCGTCGCCGTTGAAGTCTATTATTTCTGCCTGTGTGGCATCATCTTCTTTACGGATGTTCATGCCATCAGTTCTGTCTGCTTTAGGGAATGGAGTGACAAGAACTTCTTTGAAACTTCCATCACCTTTGTTGAAATAAGCGAATAACCCAACTCCTTGGATAGGTTGTACTAAGTCAGTTTTTCCATCTTTATTCAAATCACCTTTTACCACAAAATTGTTAGATGCAGGTCTGACAGGTTCAGTTCCTGGGGAATATCCTTCCAGGTCAAACCAAGTATCTGTTTTATCATTGATATAAAAATTGGCTTGGTCAACCCAATCAGCATTACCTCTCCAGCCTCCCTGGAATATATCTGCATAACTATCATTATTTACATCTAAAAATAAAATGGAACCACGTCCTGCTCCTTTATCTCCAAGTTCAACTGTCAACTCAATAGTAGCAGAATTGCCATGAGCTGTCAGTTTATATACATTTGATTTAAAAGGGTTGGTCCAGTTTCCACATGATCCTCCTTGTAGTGCAATAAGAAAAGAGCCATCCGACAATTTAGTACAATCAATCGCCCCATTACCTGCAATAGGAAAATCAAGATTTTCATAGGCAATAGTAGGAACTCCGGTTTTCTGACCTAAGTATACACGGAAGAATCCTTTGGCAACTACAGGATCGCCTACATTGTGTAATCCTGTAATAATAAAATCATCGACTTCGTCACCATTAAAATCAGCCACACATCCTTTGATTCCGTTTTCACCGACAACAGTTAGTCCGAGTGACAATGAGCTGTTCAAGGAAAGAATACCTGCAATGTCTTTTTGAGGAGGGTCTGCAGCAAACATGGTAGTGCTTAAACCTACAACAAGCGAAAGTAAAGATAATTTTTTCATGTGATAAAAAATTTAATTGTTAATAATGAATTGAATTGTGACCTAATTGAATGTTTTTGGGTGCACCTTTGCACCCAAAAATGTTCATATCGGTTGCATTTTGAAAATTTAAATTATTTGAGTTTATTAATTGTTTCCTGAGGAATTCCTTTTACTTGAACTACATTGGAATAGATATATTCCTGCCCGGAAACGCGTAATGAAACGGCAATGCGCACATACACATAATCTCTGAAATTATTTTTGTAATATGTATTGCTATAATAATCTTTCAACGATCCTTTTATTTCGATTGGAGTGTTGACTGTTACTCCTGTTTTTGTAAATGACAATGGAGTATCGTTGTTCACATGCATTGTAGGACTTAAGCGCATGGATACCTGTCTGAACCCAACTATTGAAGGGGTTTCTATATCTGTAAGTCTTTCAATGGAAAAATTGGAAATAATAGAGTCATTGCGATAAAATGCCTTAAAATCATTGATTTTATAATAAGGTCTTACATTGAAATCGAGTGTTTTGCTTCCATTTAAATCAAAATATAAAGTATCATTTTTCCCTTCACTGTTTTTGGGAAAATCAAGCCAGTCATAGATGTAATTGATGCCTCCATCTGCATAAATAACCATTTTATATCTCCCGGGATATAAAAGTGCTGAATATTTGCCTTCCTGATCAACTCTTACATCAAGAGATCGGGCTCCGGCTGCTACATAGCCATCTTCTCTATATTGATATAATTTAAGCAATACATTTTGCCGTGTATTTAAATTTTCACCATCATATTTTAATTGCCCTGAAAGGGTAACATTTGGTTCATCATAATTATCATATTCACAGGCATTCAATAAGAACATAATTAATGCCAACGTAAGAAAATATTTAAGTGTTTTCATCTTCGATATTATTTATAAATTATTGACCCGGATTCTTAACTAATTTCGGATTGTTTTTCAGAGCCTCTGCCGGGAAAGCCGAATAATAATTTGAAGTAATGAATTTACGGGGTATAGTAAACACACTTGGATGTGCGCGACGCACATATATCCATTTGTTATGGGTTTGATCTCCCGGGCGATATACTTTGTATGGCCATAGTCCATACATCATTGCTGTTTTGGTGCCAACATCTCCATCGAATATTACATGTGCAATTCTCCAGCGTTTGATGTCATAGAAACGGAGTCCTTCGAAAGCAAGTTCAACTCTGCGTTCATTGCGAATATCTTCTAATGTCGGACTTGTTTTTTCGGGCATTCCTGCTCTTCTCCTGATTTGATTGATATAATTTGCAGCTACATCTTTTTGTCCTAGTTCGAATGCGGCTTCCGCACCATTTAACAATACTTCGGCATATCGATAGCGAACAAATTGTACAGGACTTCCTAATAAAATGTCTTTCAGATTTTCATCCATTGATTTTTTTACATAAAATCCGGTATGAGAAACCGCGGCTTCCTTGGCAGGTCCATCGTCTTTGGTTTTCTTTACCGTACTTCCATCCACAATAACCGGATTTCCGTCTATTGTGAAAATGTTGTTTGGGTTATCCTGATTATCTAATGTTCCGGCTTGAAATTCTAATTTTGATGTTTTGGGGTTATAGTAAGCTATTCCGGCTTGAACCTGTAAGTCTTTACCTGCAAATGATTGGCCTGGAGTTATGATGGTTCCAAACAGGCGGGGATCTTTTTTTGAGAAAATATCATTCAGGTTATTATAATAAATATAAGCGCTGGGATCAGCATCCAAAGCATTGTCACCCACAGTCTCATCCGGATGATCCGGATTGGTGTAAGGAGTTAAGCGAGGATTGGAATTATCAGTCATTTCGAAAGCATCTACCAGATTAAGAGAAGGATTGATTGCAGATCCACCTAAACCTGCGGCGCCTCCGTCTCTCAGTGTTCGGGCAATATTGTTCAGTGTCCAACCATGTACATTATTAGGAAGCGTAAATTCATTGATGAAAATTATTTCATTGTTTTCTGCCGGACTTTTTGTAAGAACTTCGAAGAAATTTTTACTTTTATCCGAATTGTTATTGTATAAATGATAATAATTCATATTTTCTAACTCCTGAACAGCATTTAAAGATTGTTGTAGATATCCTTGTGCTTTATCTGCCGGAATTCCTACTTCTCCACCAGGTAAAACAACGGGAAGTTCCATCATAGAGTTGTATTTGGCCAAAGTTCCTGCATATAGCATAGCTCTTGCTTTGATGGCCAGCGCCAAACCTTTGGATGCACGATTGTATTGAACTGTTGGAGTCAGATTCAAGTCTTCTTTTATTGCATCAATTTCAGACTCAATGAAGTCATAAATATCTGATTCTTTTGAACGAGGGATCTGATAAGTAGAAAGGTCAACATCTGATTCAAAGCCCATCACTTCTGTGATCAGAGGAACTCCTCCCATTCGTTTTACAAGTTCAAAATAAACGTATACCCTGAGCAGACGAGCTTCTGCTTTGTAATATTTTTTTTCTTTATCGGATAAGAAGCTTGTTCCGTCGATATTTACAAGGTGGGTATTAATATCCCGGATCAATGTGTAATCATAATAAGTCCAATAATCTAATGGAAATTTCTCAAAATTATTGACATAACCTCCGGATATTCCTTCATCTAATTGGGTATAGTAATCAACAGATTGCTGAATACCTCCAATATCAGGCAATCTATTGTATATATCGGCGATGACACTGTTGATTGTTGCAATTGAGCTATAGGCCTGTGCTTCTGTTATTTTATCTTTTGGAGATATGTCCAGCCAATCATCACAAGAGGCGAATAGAAGGACGGAAAATATCACTATACTATAATATATCTTTTTCATTGTTTTGTTTTATTAGAAAGTTACATTTACACCAATTGTCAACACTTTGTTGCTGGGATATCCTAATCCATTAACATCATTGTTTTCGGGATCAAGGCCTAATCTTGAGATATTATCGAGAGTGAATAGATTTGTTCCGCTGAAATAAACCCTGAATCTTTCGACAGAGGCTTTGGAAGTCCACTTTTTGGGCAAAGTATATCCAAGTTCAATATTTTTTAATCTCAGATAAGTCAGGTTTGTAAACCAGTAAGTGGAATTGTTACAGTATATATGCCATGCATCTGTTGGTTGAAGACGTAAAGCAGGATAATCACCGGCTACCCAGGGAGTGCTTGGATCTAATGGGTCTTCATGATGCCACCTGTCGTTTACCATAAATTCAAATGTATTTCCGGAAGCCTGGAAAGGCCATTTTGTTTCATAGTTTTGTTGGAATGACTGACATGAAGCTCCTGCAAAATCCATTGCCAAATCAAAGCTTTTCCAGTTCGCCCCCAAGTTAACTCCAAAAGTAAAATAAGGAAGAGCTCCCTCTGCATAACCGATAGGCCGATTATCTAATCCGTCAATAACTCCGTCTCCATTTTGATCTTTATAAATGAAGTCACCGGGCAAAAGATGCATATTTCTGTCGGATCCATTATCCAGATTCATAATAATAGGATATGCATCGGCTTCTTCCTGAGTTTGAAAACGTCCGATGATTTCATATCCCCAGTTAACGGAAGACCAGCGGTCATCTATAGAACTTCTATATTTTTCCCAAGAGTTTGCAAATGCTTCTCCGTATGAACTTCCGTTTTTCTTGCGTGCGAAAGTAGCATTTACTCCTGCAAAATATTGAAAATCACCGATATGATCACTCCATTTAATAAAACCGTCAAATCCTATGTGACTGTCTGAGTTCAGGTTTTCAGGAGGTAATCCATAACCGGTTTCTACAGGAAGAAGAACATCCTGACGTCTGGATAGCAATCCTTTTCTTGTACGTCGAAATGCATCTACTTCCACAGATAAACGATTATTCAGGAAACCAAGATCTACTCCGATATTTGTTATTGCCGTCTTGATCCAGGTTACATTAGTAATCGGTAAATTTAATTGGGATAAACCTTTCATTGATGAGCCTGCAGAGCCGTTAAAAGGGTCGGGAGATATCACTCCGGCATTGGTATAACCGTATCCTGTAAGATAATCAAAATCATGGATTCTAAGTCCATCATTTACATATAATACTTGCCCGGCTTTATCATTGGAATCATCTCCCAGTTCTCCGTATGAAGCTCTCAATTTCAGGTTTGTCATCCAATTATTTATTCCATTGTTTTTGAAGAAGTTTTCTTCAGAAATGCGCCATCCTCCGGAAATGGAAGGGAAAAACCCCCAGCGTTTATCTTTGGGAAACTTGAAAGAGCCGTCATAACGCCCGGAAAGTTCGAGCAAGTATTTATTGTTATAATTATAATTAATTCTTCCGATGTATCCTGCAGTTGGCATTTCTCTCCAAAGGTCTTCGGGTATAGTATTGGTTTCTGATTGAACCGGAAATAAAGTCTGGAAATTATCACTCATCTTATCGTTATACATTAGCAGGTTTTTGTCATAACGGTCTGTGGCTTCTGCCACGAACACAGCATTTAGGTTATGATCTCCGAATTTATTATCATAATTCACAGAGAAACGATATACATTTTCCCATATTGTACGTTGCCTTTTAGATAATGTTATTGCAGACATTGCTGCGGTTGGTTCGTAAACATCTTTTGCTCTATCATACGTATAAAATGAAACCGACTGACTATGCCTGTCGACCTGTTGATTTGCAACATAATACGAATAAAGCGCTGTCATTTTTAATCCTTTTACCGGGGTAGTCCATTCAACATCCCAATTGCCCTGGAATACTCTCCATACGTCATCGGAAGCTCCGATAATATCTCTGCGCCCATAAGCCTGATTGTTGATCAGATAGCGGGTTGTATTCAGGTAGTTTGGATTATCATTGGCATACGGACGTTCTGTGGGAAGATTTCGGTTCAATCCCCATCTCATATACCAATAGTCGTTATCATAGCTGTTTCCGATAGTAGGACTTTCTCTGGTTTCGAGACGCGCATTCATGGAAGTTCCCACTTTCAGATATTTGCTGATTTTTGCATCTAAGTTGGTTTGTACATTTGTTCTGTTGAAATTAAAATCTTTGAAATTCGATTCCTGATCTAGTTTACCGACAGCTATATAATAATTAATTTTATCAGAGCCTCCGGAAGAGCTTACGTGAAGGTATTTTTGCGGAGCATTTTTGTTTACAACAAAATCATACCAGTCGAAGCTCCGGTAATCTTCTCCTGTTTCAGGGTTATAATAACCGGTTTTCCATTTTTCGAGTTCTTCATGAGTGAGATTTTTGCTGTTAATGCCATAGGTATTGATGTCGGCTTCACTCCAGGTTCTGGTATAATCATAAGCATTTGAAGTTTTAGGGAAGCGAGTCCAGTTTTGCCATCCATAATAAGAACTTACGGTAACGGTTGGTTTTTCGTTCAGATTTCCTCTTTTTGTTGTTACAAGTACTACCCCATTGGCGGCTTTAACCCCATAAATTGCAGCAGATCCGTCTTTCAGAATGGAAATGTTTTCGATATCGTTAATGTCCAGATTATTGAACTGACCTTCATCTTTCATTACTCCATCGATAACATAAAGAGGTGTACCCATATTACGGATTTCCATCCGCATGGTTTGTCCGGGTTGTCCGTTCATTTGCCTGAATGTGATTCCAGGCACTTTCCCGGCAAGGGCAGAAGCCGTGGTGGTTGCTGTTGTCCGGGATAAATCTTTAGCGCTTACTGTCCCGACAGAACCGGTTACGGATAATCTTTTTTGTGTTCCGTATCCTACGACAACAACCTCGTCGACCATCTGCTCGTCGGGTAGCATTTCAATAATAATGTTTTGCTTTCCATCGGTTTGAACATCTTTGGTTGTGTAACCAAGATAGCTGACTGTTATCGTGGGGTTAGGGTTTGAACTGTTGATTTCAAAATGCCCGTCCACATCTGTGACGGTTCCTGTACTTGTTCCTTTGATGACAACGGAAACTCCGACCAAAGGTTCTTTGGTTTCATCATAAACGTTTCCAGTGATTTTTGTCTTTTCCTGTGCATTGGATATTGCACAGAATAATGAAAAGAACATACTTAGGAAAAGTATCTTCCATCTGTTTTTTCTTAGTAGGAATGTGTTCATTGATAAAAGATTAATTATTAAAAAATATGTGATTCTAAATGAAATGATCTTCAAATTTATGAGAAGAAAAACTGCTTGTTAGAAAAATTTATCCAAAAATTTGAGATTTTTGTCTAAATCAGTATATAAAATTTATTATACCTTTTTGAAGTCTTTGGGCAATACTCCAAACTGTTTTTGAAATGCTTTGGAAAAATAGGACGGTGTTGAATATCCTACCATCAGTGCAATTTCAGAAATAGAATATTTACCTTCAGCCAATAGTTCGGCCGAGCGTTTCAACCTTTCGGTTTTGATATAATCCAGTGGTGACATACCCGATATTCCCTTGATTTTTGCAAATAATCCGGAACGGCTCATATACATATAAGAAGCCAGTTCATCAACTGTGAAATTTTCGTCCTGAATATGTTGCATGATTACATTCTTCATCCGGATAATAAATTCCTCATCTATTTTATTGTTTGCAATAGAAATGGATTGTACGTATGGAGATCTTGCGTAATTAGTCCTGATTTTGTCTCTGTTTTCGAACAGATTGATTACCCTGGTTTTGAGTAAATCAATAGAAAAAGGTTTTTCAATATAAGAATCGGTTCCGGCTGAATATCCCTCAATTTTAGAGCCAACCATAGTTTTGGCTGTCAGCATAATTAACGGGATATGGCTTTTATTGACATCGTTTTTCAGGATTTTTGCAAACTCAATACCGTCCATTACCGGCATCATCAAATCAGTGATGATCAGGTCCGGAGTTTCTTTATTCAATATATTCAGCGCATCTTTGCCATGAATGGCTGTGTGCACAATGTAATCATGACTAAAACTCCGGTACAAGAAGTCTCTCATATCATCATTGTCTTCAATAATAAGTAGGCTTTGAGCTTTTTTTTCCTTATGCTCGGATTCCTTTTCTTCTTCGATATTTTTTTTATCAGTGAGTGTTGGAACTGTATTTTCTTGTTTGACAGGTAGTGAGAGGATAAATGTTGTTCCTTCCGAAACATTGTCTTCTGCAATGAGGGAGCCGGAATGAAGTTCGGCCAATGAGCGGGAATATGATAATCCCAAACCTACTCCGCCAAAAATTTTATCTTTATTTCCATTGGATATTTGTTTAAAAGGCAGGAATATCTTATTTTTTTCAGCATCCGGAATTCCTGCTCCGTTATCTTTAACTTTGATTTGAAAATTGTTTTTGTTCAAACTGTCTGTGCATAATGCTATTTCAATTTTGTTTTTTGTGAATTTCATTGCATTTGAAATTAAATTCATCAGAATTTTGGTCAGCGCATCTTTGTCAATGTCTGCATGAAAATCATTTGTAAGGCCTGTCAATATGAAGTCGATGCCTTTTTGTTCGGCTGCGGTTTTGAAATTGAGATATACATTTTCTACCAGTTCCGAAATGTTGACAGATAAGAAATGCGCCTGCATGGATCCGCTTTCCATTTTACGAAAGTCAAGCAATTGAGTGATTAGGGTATGCAACTGGTCTGTATTTCTTTCTATGATTTTAAGGTCTGACTTCAATTCCTCATCCGAGATATTATTATTGTTCATTATTTTTTCCAGTGGCGCTTTGATCAGGCTCAGCGGAGTTTTGATTTCATGTGCGATATTGGTAAAGAAATTCATTTTCGAATTATACAATTCCAGTTCTTTTTCGGTTTTTGTTTTTTCCAATGCATATTTTTGTTTTTTTCGTTCGCGAAGAACGTAACGTCTGTTTAACCAGAATAATATTCCCAGAATGATGAAAATATATAAAAACAAAGCAAATCCGGTTTCCCAGAAAGGAGGTTTAATTTCAAGCATGATGGATACTCCCTCCTCGTTCCATATCCCATCATTATTTGAACCTTTTACTTTGAAAATATATTTTCCCGGAGGCAAACTGGTGTAGGTAACTTTGTGTTCATCAGTATAATTCCAGTCTTTATCGAATCCTTCCATTTTATACGCATATTGATTTTTTCCGGGATGGACAAAACTCAAAGAAACAAATTCGAAGTTGAACACATTTTGTTTATGGTTCAAAACTATTTTATCTGTATAACTCAGGGATTGCTTTAAGAGGGAATTTTTTTCTCCGATAGTTATATCTTTATTGAATATCTGAAAATTGGTGATGTGAACAGGTGGCACAAATGTGTTTTCTTTCAGATCTTCCGGAAAAAATGAATTGAATCCGTCTACACCTCCAAAATAGAGCTTCCCGCTTGAGGCTTTGAATCCGGAGTTGAAGTTGAATTGATTGCTTTGCAAGCCTTCATCAATGGTGTAGATTTTAAGTTCTTCATTTTCAGGATTAAAACGAAATAATCCATTGCTTGTTGAAAACCAGATACAGTTATAGTTATCTGCTACAATAGCATATATCAATCGATTGGAGAATTTAGAAAAGTTATTGTATTGTTTGAAATTATCTGTTTCGTAATTGTATTTGCAGAAACCGTTTTCTTCCGTTCCAAACCACAGGTCTTTGTTACCATCTTTACATATTGTTAATATAAAGTTGTCGGAAATAGACTGCTTGTCATTCTTCTTGTTCAGGTAATTTTTTAATTTCCCATTTTTAAGATTGTATTTGAAAGCCCCTGAGCCGCTGCTGACAAACCATATTTCATTATTTTTATCTTCGATAATATCCCATACAAATATATTTCCGGTGCCCTGAATCAGATTAAATTGTCCTGAAGGCCTGTCATATAAAAATAAACCTTCGGTGGTTCCGACCCAGATATTGTTAAAAGAATCTTTTACGATTGATTTAATCAGTAATCCGGATATATTTCCGCTTTCTATGACCGGCAATGTTTTTTTGTATTTTTTACTATGTTTGTCAAAGACGAGGATTCCTCCTCCATAACTCCCCAACCACATTTCATCATTGTCAATTAAGATAGATTGAATGTTGTGGTTGGATAAATATTGTGTAAATCTTTTGCTGGCAATATCAAAAAGATCAAGTCCGGCACCTTCCATTGCAATCCAGATATTTCCGGTTTCATCTTCGTAAAAACGACTGATCGCGGAGCCGCTTACCGAGTTTTCATATTCGCGATGAGTGTAAAGTTCAATCCTTTGGTTTGTTGAATACAGGTAATTGACTCCGCCGAAGTATGTTCCCAGCCAAAAAGCGCCTTCTTTATCCTGATAAAAACAATAAATAGAATTATCAGATAATCCTCCTTTTTCTTTTGAAGCATGGATGATACCATAGCTTTCCGTAATGGTGTTGAAAGTGATTAAACCGGAATTGGAGCCTATGGCCAATACATTGGATGAAAATTCAATCAAATCGTGTATGTGAGGGATGAAATAAGAAGATGACTGATCGAAATACGCTGTAAAAGTTTCACGTTCCCGGTTGAATTTTTGTAGCCCGTAATTTGTAGTGCCAATCCACAGATCAGAGTTGTTGTCTTCATAAAACTTGGAAATCTGGGGGCTTTCGGCTCCTTCTTTGGCCAATACTATTTTCTTGAACTGGTTAGAAGATGGCTGATATCTGTAAAGACCCTGGCAGGCAACCCACACGTTTTGTTTGCTGTCAATAAAAACTCTGTTGACCTGGTTTGAAGGCAGGCCTGCCGGATTATTTGCATCGTGTTTTACCTGTTGCAATTGTTCTGTTGCCGGATTATAAATGAAAAACCCCTGTTCGTTTGTGGCAATCCACAATTTGTTTTGGGCATCAACCGCAATGGAATTGATCCTTGAACGAATAGCAATTCTGTCAGATGTGGTTTTATTGAAAAATTTAAAGCTTTCGGTCTTAGGATTGTATACATAGATTCCGATGGCAGTGCCAACATATAAGCATTGATCTTTGGTTTCTATCATACAGGAAATTTTACTGTTCCCGATGGATGTTGTATCGGTTGATTTGCGATATACTTTGAAATTATATCCGTCAAACCGGTTCAAACCGTCATTGGTTCCCAGCCAGATAAATCCCTGTTGATCTTGTAAGACACAAAAAACAGTGTTTTGAGTGAGTCCGTCTTCTACCTTGTAATTTTTAAAATAAAAATTAGATGCCGATAATTGGGAAAGAAATAAAATTCCGGGTAATATAATAGATAAAGTATTAGATAATAGTTTTTTCATTCTTCAAATGTAATAATTCGGATGTAGTTTGACTGAAAAAAATATCCAAATAAAAATGATAATTGTTCAGAATCTAAATTGGATACGAATTGGTATGATTATTCTCATCTTTTTTCAAGCTGAAGGCTTTTGAACTGATGGAAGTTATGGATATTCAGGAAGCGGGAAAATGACTTCATAGGAATTTGACCTTTATAAGTCACAATTTTCAAGTATATTTGTCATTATTAACCCGAAAAAGGGAAAGCCATGAAAAGTTACTTATCTTACTAATATTATAATCGTTTAATAATTAACAATGAGAAAAACATTTAGCATCATCTCAATTTTTATTCTTACGGCAAACATCACTTTTGCCAAAGAAAATCTGCCAGTCTACAAAGACAAAAATGCTCCCGTTGAAAAACGTGTCGAAGATTTATTATCGCGAATGACATTGAAAGAAAAAATTCAACAAATGAAAAACAAACCTGCCGGTAAATCAGACGAAATCGACAACATTTACCGCGGCGAAAGTTATGGAACAACACACGAGATGGGAATGCCTGCCCAGGATTGCGCCGATATGTATTATGTACTTCAAAAATACATGTTGGAAAAAACACGTCTCGGCATTCCTTTGCTACCCTGCGTTGAAGGCATTCAGGGAATTTTGCAAAATGAATGCACCTTGTTTCCCCATGCAATTGCACAAGGAAGTACATTTAATCCGGAACTCATTCAACGGATGACCGAAGCTGCTGCCGAAGAGGCTCGTGTGATGGGAATCCGTCAGGTGCTTTCTCCGGTTTTCGATATTGCTCGTGACTTGCGTTGGGGACGCATTGAAGAAACTTTCGGAGAAGATCCCTTCCTCATCGCCGAAATGGGAATCGGTTTTGTGAACGGCTATCAGAAAAAAGGTGTCAATTGCATGCCCAAACATTTTGTCGCTCACGGAACTCCTACAGGTGGATTGAATTGCGCTTTTGTAAGTGGAGGCGAACGCGAATTGCGAAGCTTATATTTATATCCCTTCAAAAGAGTGATAGAAACTTGCCAACCTTTGGCAATAATGAGTGCTTACAGCGCTTATGATGGAGTGGCAACTTCCGGCTCACCTTATTATATGACTGATATTTTGCGTGGAGAACTTGGATTCACTGGTTATGTTTATTCAGATTGGGGTTCTGTCGAACGGTTGAAAACCTTTCATTTTGCAGCAGAAACAGAAGCCGAAGCTGCAAGATTATCTGTCATTGCAGGAATCGATCTCAATATCGACTGGACTTATGATTTGTTGGAAGAAGAAGTAAATTCCGGCAGATTAGATATCCAATACATTGACCAGGCAGTCCGGCGTATTTTAACTACAAAATTCAAATTAGGCATATTTGATAACCCTTATGGCGATCCCAAACAGGTAAGTAAAGTTGTACGCAATGCAGAAAAGATCGCACTTGCTAAAGAAGTGGCCGATGAAAGCGCTGTTTTACTAAAAAACGAAAATAATATCCTGCCGCTGGATCTTTCCAGATATAAGACAATTGCAGTTGTGGGGCCGAATAGCAATCAAACTGTTTACGGAGATTACTCATGGACATCGCGGGATACAAAAGAAGGTGTTACCGTATTGCAAGGTTTACAAAACCGGATCGGGAACCAGATTTCATTACTACATGCTGAAGGTTGCGACTGGTGGAGCCAAAACGATCAGCATATACAGGAGGCCGTTGAACAAGTCAAAAAAAGCGATTTGGCAATTGTTGCCGTTGGAACCCGGAGTACTTTCCTGGGCCGTTCGCCTAAATATTCGACTGCCGGAGAAGGTTTTGATCTTTCATCCCTTGAATTGCCCGGCAAACAGAATGAATTGTTGAAAGCCGTGAAAGCAACCGGCAAACCAATGATCGTAGTATTTATTGCCGGCAAACCTTTGGCAATGCCTTGGGTGAAACAAAATGCAGATGCAGTTCTGGTTCAATGGTATGCGGGCGAACAACAGGGAAATACAGTTGCCGATATTTTAACCGGGAAGATCAACCCTTCGGGAAGATTAAACGTATCTTTTCCAAGAAGTACCGGAAATACACCATGCTATTACAACTATTATCCGACCGATCGCGAACAACGCTTCGATAGCGGCGGAACCTACGAAGATCCCAAAGGTCACTATATTTTCGAAAAACCTTATGCAATCTGGAGCTTTGGTTATGGTTTAAGCTATACCGAATTCAAATACAATAATTGTTCTTTGAATGACAGTATCTTTACAGATAAAGACAGATTAACTGTCACTGTAGAAGTAGAAAATGCCGGTAAAATGGATGGCAAAGAAGTGGTGCAAATGTATGTTCGCGACAAATACAGTTCCGTAGCCACACCCATTCAACAATTAAAAGCATTTAAGAAGATCCCGCTCAAAGTAGGAGAGAAGTTAACCGTGAAATTGGAAATGCCCATTTCCGAATTAGCATTGTATGACGCCCGCATGAAAAAAATAGTAGAGCCGGGAGAATTTGAAATCCAAATCGGCAAATCTTCGGACAACATAATTTTCAGAAAAACAATCATAGTAAAATAATGAAGGTTGAAATCAATTTGAAATAACACAAATGATCACTCACAAAAAAATAACAGAATTAAACGGAAAAGAAATCGTCTTATTCAAATTAAGCAATCATTCCGCCTATGTTGAAATTCTCAATTATGGAGCAACAATCGTTTCCATTGTCGTTCCCGATAAAAATAATCAACCGGGAAATGTTGTTTTAACCTATGATGATCCGGAAGATTATTTTACCGATAAGGTTTGTCTGGGAAGCACGGTCGGGCGTGTTGCCAACCGTATTTCCAAAGCACGGTTTGAATTAAACGGAAATACATATTTCCTGGACAAAAATGATGGAAATAATTCAAATCACGGAGGTTTCAATGGTTTTAATAAACAAATCTTCAACTTTGAAGTTAAAAACGATAAACTTATTTTAAGTTATGAAAGTAAAGACGGTGAAGGAGGTTTCCCTGGCAATCTCCTGTTTTCCGTTATTTATTCCTTCCCGGAAGAAAATGAGTTAATGATAGAATATAAAGCAATCTCAGACAAAGAAACCATTTTCAATCCGACCAATCATGCTTATTTTAATTTGTCGGGAAATAAAAAAGACATTCTAAACCATGAGTTAAAAGTTTTTGCTGATAGCTATCTGGAATCCGATCATGAGTTCCTTCCTACCGGAAAAATTTTATCTGTTCAAAATACTGCATTTGATTTTTCAGATTATAAAAAAATTGCTCAAATGATGCCTTTGAAAAACGAAATGCTGAAAGGATATAATACCTATTTTATCAGTTCCGGTCATGCAAATAAGTCGTTGAGGAAATTAGCATCAGTAAAAGAAGAAACATCGGGCCGGGAGCTGACACTATATTCAGATATGCCCGGATTCATGTTTTATACAGGAGATTATTTGTCAGGTAAACATCAACCATTCGAAGGCTTATGTTTAGAAGCTCAATTTTATCCGGATGCCCCCAGTCATTCGGAGTTTCCATCTTGTAAGATGGAGCCGGATCAGGAAGTTATATATAAAATAGTGTATAAATTTTCAAATTGAATCAATATAAAATAACAAATAAAAAAACTTATGACTTACTTTAAATCAATCATCGTAGCCCTATGTCTGGGAGTTTTGCCCGGATTACTACAAGCCAAAGTTGAACTGCCATCTATCTTTACAGATAATATGGTGTTGCAACGTCAGACTGAAGCTCCTATCTGGGGAAAAGCAACTCCCGGTAAGGAAGTGAGAATCACCACATCCTGGGATAACCAAACTTATAAAGTGACGGCCGGAGCCGATGGTAAATGGATGGTTAAAAT
The DNA here is from genome assembly GCA_031553435.1 of Bacteroidales bacterium. GTDB lineage: Bacteria > Bacteroidota > Bacteroidia > Bacteroidales > Azobacteroidaceae > JAVBLQ01. The sequence goes on from JAVBLQ010000036.1 coordinate 22,611, forward strand.
GAAAACCCCACAAGCCGGAGGCCCTTATCAGATTACCATTTCAGACGGAAAAGCCGTTCAACTGAATAACGTTCTGATCGGAGAAGTCTGGATCTGTTCCGGACAATCCAACATGGAAATGCCATTGGCCGGTTGGGGAAAAATTGATAATTACGAAAAAGAAATCGCAGAGGCTAACTATCCGCAAATACGTTTGCTTCATGTAGAAAAGGCAACCAGTATACGACCGGTTGAAGATGTAAAAATCATGGGCGGAAGCTGGCGGGTTTGTTCTCCGGCAAATATTCCGGAATTCTCATCGGTTGCCTATTTTTTCGGGAGAGAACTGTATAAATCCTTGAATGTTCCTATCGGACTGATTAACACCTCTTGGGGAGGAACCATTGCAGAAGCCTGGACGAGTGGAGAATCATTGGAAAATATGCCTTATTTCAAAGGAACTGTTCAGGAAATGAGAACTGTTTCGGAAACAGAACTGCAAGCTACTTACCAAAAGAAATTCGATGAATGGAACAAGCAGATTGGAGATGCCGACGGAGGAACCAAAGGAAACTGGCAAAGTTCGACGTTGAATGACGGTGACTGGCAAACCATGCAATTACCCACATTGTGGGAAGATGCCGGATTAAAAGACTTTGACGGAATTGTATGGTTCCGGAAAACCATTACCATTCCTTCCGATTGGAACGGAAAAGAATTGAACCTTAGTCTGGGAATGATTGACGATAATGAAATTACTTATTTCAATGGAGTTGAAATCGGCCGGACCAACGGACATAATATAGACAGAAATTACAAAGTACCTGCCAGGTTAGTAAAAACCGGTGTAGCAGTGATTACAGTTCGTGTTACCGATACCGGCGGTGGCGGCGGAATCTGGGGTGAAAAAACGGATATGAAAATATCAGGAATGAGCCTTGCCGGTGAGTGGAAATATAAAACGGCAGTCGATCTGAATAAATTCCCCAAAGCACCTCAATCTCAACTTAACAGTCCGAACCGTCCGATGGTTTTGTTCAATGCAATGATCAAACCTTTGGTCCCGTACGCCGTTCAAGGCGCTATCTGGTATCAGGGAGAATCCAATGCAGATCGTGCATATCAATACAGAGAATTACTTCCTTTGATGATTCGGGATTGGAGAACACAATGGAATCGCGATCTGCCTTTTTATCTTGTTCAATTAGCCAATTTTATGGCAGAAGATAAAGAGCCGGCAGAATCTCAATGGGCAGAACTGCGTGAGGCCCAATTGCAAACATTGCATCTGGAGAATACAGGCATGGCCGTCGCCATTGATATTGGCGATGAAAAAGATATACATCCTAAAAACAAACAAGATGTCGGTTTGCGATTGGCTCTGGCAGCAAAAGCCAATACTTACGGACAAAAAATCGCATCTTCCGGTCCGATTTACGAATCTTATAAAATGGAAGGCAATCAAATCAGAATTACCTTCAAACATACCGATGGAGGATTGAAAGCCAAAGATGCCACTCAACTAAAAGGTTTTGCTATTGCAGGATCTGATCATAAATTTTACTGGGCTCAGGCAACTATTCAGGGAAATGAAGTGATAGTCAGTGCACCGCAGGTGAAATTCCCTGTTGCCGTTCGTTATGCCTGGGGTAATAACCCTGTGTGTAATCTGTATAATGGAGCCGGTTTGCCTGCATCTCCGTTCCGTACGGATGATTGGAGATGAAAATTACACAATTTATGTTTATTTGTGATTTATAGCCACATCTCATTTCTGAAAAGCCCGGTTAAAGCCAGAAATTCTATCTGAAAATAAGAATAAAGCCGGGCTTTTAAACTTAGAAGTTGTCTTGACTTTTTATTTTTGCAGGCCTGAAAACTTTATTTTTCACTTTTGAGATGTTGATAGACATATCTTTAATCCGATCCGATAAGACATAAAAATACCATATATATAAATCATATGATTAATTATTGATTTTATAGTTGTTTTTTATAAAAATTCTATTACTTTTGTCACACCTTTAACGAAGAAAAGAAAGAATTAATCAAAATACTGACAGAAAATATGTATTATAAAACAAAATCTTATCACAAAGCCATAAACCTGATGAAGAAACTTCCTTCTTATTTGGTTTTCCTGAAAGTTTATTCCGGTTTTTATCCCGCTTTTATTTGTA
>JAVBLQ010000111.1:0-16239 GCA_031553435.1 Bacteroidales bacterium
GAAAATAAATATTTTTTCACTCAAACCTACATATCAGAAGCAACTTGAAGATTTAATGGCGCAATACGGACGACAAAGAGAGTATATTAATTTTATGAGTGACACAGACTTTGAATATAAATAAAACGGCACCCAACTGCCTGCCTGCTTTCAGGCGGGGCAAAAGCGTGGTTTTCAGCTTTTGTCGCCCGCATCACCTTCGGCATCGGCGGACAGTGAAGCGCACCGCAACCCGCCCGAAAGCAGCTGGCGGTACGTTGGCAAGCATGCACACAAACAATGCAAACATTCAGTGAAATACATTTTTATCGACAAAATTTTAATTGTAAATTTGTGGAAATTAAAATATCATTCCTATGGCAAAAATAAATGTAACAGGCTCTGACATAACGATTATTCAGATTGCTGATTCAGATTACATATCACTCACAGACATGGCACATAGCCAAATGGAGGAGCATATCATTATAAAATGGCTCAGCCTGAAAAGTACTATTGAGTATATCGGCGAATGGGAAATCTTATTCAACCCGAATTTTAATTATACCGAATTCGGTACAATTAAAAATTCGGCAGGGAGCAATAATTTTGTTCTCTCTGTAAAACAATGGATTGCACGAACAAACGCCATTGGAATTACAGCAAAAGCGGGTCGTTATGGTGGAACATATGCCCATAAAGACATTGCATTTCACTTTGGAATGTTGATAAGCGCCCGATTTCAATTATTGTTGGTTAAAGAATTTCAACGCCTTAAAGAACAAGAGCAACAACAAATTGGTTGGAGTGCCAAACGCGAATTGGCGAAAATCAATTATCATATCCATACCGACGCCATTAAATACAACCTCATTCCCGCCGAACTGACACCACAACTAATAAACATCATATACGCCAACGAAGCTGATGTTTTGAATGTTGCCTTATTTGGAATTACCGCCAAACAGTGGCGCGAAGCAAATCCAGATTTGAAAGGCAATATCCGTGATTACGCTACAATCAACGAGTTAATATGCTTGTCGAATATGGAAAATCTCAATGCCGTCTTTATCAACGAAGGGCTTTCTCAAAAAGAAAGGTTGGTAAAACTTAATCAAATTGCCATTCAACAGATGAGAGTATTACATGAAGTGGAAAATCGAAAACTCTTAAAATAATTTTTTCACAATCATGCAGGACTGTGACAATTGACACTATCCTGCATGACAAAACAGTTGACAATTTAGTTGATAATCAAAACTTTTTGCTGAAATTCGCAAATAAAGTGATTGAAACATTTTTCGACAGTTCGGGCGCGAGCGTACAACCTTCGCTTATTGAATTTAGCGGAAGCAATGACTTGACGATTGTGCGGGTCGATTTTGACTTTGAGATTTCGGACTGGTGGAAAGTTTTCCGCGAAGTAGGACTTGAAACTTTGCCGAGTTTCTTTTGTAAGCATGATTATGAATGCAGACAATTTCGACAAACTTGTAATTCGGCGGACATGACAGAACACAAATGTACTGACGGTGGCGAAGCCGTACCGACAGCGGACAGAAACGGACGACAACGACGGACAGAAGCACGCTTCCCAACTGCCAGTCTGGCTTTAGGGCGGGTGACGAGTGGTTTTCAAGTGCAGTCCACCGCGCGGGTTTCAGTGTCGGCGGACACTTTCGCGCCTGCCCACCGCCCCAAATCCAACCCGCGGCACGTTGGCGGTAATGTAGGACTGTGCATGAACCGATTTCTAAAATAGTAACAGCTGACAGGACTGTGCAAAAAACAAAGTCCGTTGACTTTGGGACAGGCAACGGACTCGAGAAACTTAAATGACTGGGCGAATAATAAGCGATTTTCGTTTGACTTCAATTTGGACTTTGCTTCGTGGCCTGAATCCTGCATCTGTTAACCATTTTCCTTTGAGACGGAGTTCGGAATAAATTCGACGAGGACGAGAATCGACGATGACAACTTCCTGAACAGTGAAAGTCCGGACTGAGTTGTTTGATTTGTTTGACATAATGATAAAGATTTTAACATTTAGAACTGGAAATCAAAATTAATTTTACATTCTTCTTGCACTGAACAGCGGAGTAGAGCATCACGAAGTTGCTTAAGACGATAAACAAATAGATGAGTGTCTTCATGGGTGAACCATTTATCACTCTGATACTCATATATCCAGAGTGAAGTCAGTGAAAAGTAATAAGCTAATTCATCCAGTTCATGAGCTAAATCTTCAGGGTCAAGTTCGGTTGAGAAAAGTTCTTGTAGCGGTTCAAGATTAAATTCATCGTTCATAGTAATGGTTGTTTGTTTTGCTTGTTCCCTACTTGACAAGCGGTTTAAAATAAAAAAAGCGGTAGGGTAATAGCCTACTGCGCCGAAGGGAGTCGAAGCCCTGAAACACAAATAAACTACACCCACCGCCATATCACAGGTGGACGTTAGATTTATTATTAGTGTTTCTATGTAATTTCGACTTTTACGGCGCACTAATAAAGCTTAACGCTTTTCAATATTTTCTGTTGCAAAGATAATGATAAGTTTTGTTAATGCAACAATGAAACTTTATCTTTACCGACATAAATTAAAAAAGACAGTTCAGTCCGAAAATGTGACTGACGGCAGCGAAGCTGTGAGAATATGGGACATTTTTACGGGCGACAATAAAGTGGATGACAAACACTACCCCCAACTGCCCGTCTGCTGCCAGCGGGCGGTGACGTGCGGTTAGCAAGTTTTGCCCTCCGCATCACCTTCGGCATCGGCGGACAGTTTAGTGCCCGCAATCGCCCGCCGTCAGCAACCGCCGGCACGTTGGCTGCCATTAGCGAAAGTGCTACAAGAATAATATAAATTGAAACGAGATGAAATATTACATTCTAAAAAACAAACAAATGCCGTGGGGCGACTACGGAGAAATTTTGTATGCAGGAATCAATGTGCGAGATAAGGAGACAGGAAAGTTTTATGTGTCGCGGACAGCGCCTTTCTTGCCGACAGTTTACCGTGACCCGCAAGAACCTTTTCTTTTTGTAACCGACAGTTTGAAAAAGAAGTTAGAACAAACCGACTTGAAAGAAATCTCATTTCAACAAGCGGTTAAAGACAGAATTGTTTCACTTGCTTGGGAAAAGTGGGACTTGTCAGCACCAGAACCTGCCGTTTATCCATCAGGAGACATGGATGCCGAAGAATATATTTTGCGCCGAAAACGTAATGAGCAATTAGCCGAAGCAATGGAAAATATTTGGGTTGTTCTTTTTCCGACAAAAGGACTCGTTACGAAAGGAGAACATCCGACTTTGGTAGAACAGTCAATCGGAGGAGCGGACATTTTCACGGCCGAAATCAATTCTAAAAATATTTTCGTTTCCGAAAAGGCGAAAGAGTGGTTTGATGAACATGGAAACGGTTGTATAGAATTTGAACTTTTTCCTACTACACATGCAACAGATGATGAAATCGCAAATTTGAGTAAGTCAGCCGACGAGAAACGGTTACGGAAAGAAAAGTCAGAAAAAATGACGGACAAAGATTGGCATTTGTGGCATCGCTTGATTGACGAATCTAAGAAATTGCTGACTGAAATAGACAACGCAAAAAGAGAGGAAACGAAAGCAAGATGGAAACAGAAAGCATTGAGTAATTTGCTGCAAGCAAGAGAATTGTATCCATTACAGGACAGAGAGAACGAAATGCTTGAGACTTTACAGAAAGATGAAAGATAACGGCACCCAACTGCGCGTCTGCTTCCAGCGGGCGGCGATGTGGTATCATCACCGTCTGTCGTCCGCGCCACCTTTTGTCTCGGTGGACAGTGAAGCGCCCGCAATGCCCGCCGTCAGCAACCCGCGGCACGTTGGGCGCAAGGCGAAAAGCGCATTGAAAACGGAAAGCGGGGAAGCCGAAAACTGACAGAGTAGGCAAAATTTAAAAAGTATCAAAATGAAAAAGTTTTTATTCATTACATTGACAGCGTTATTCTTTACAGGACTAAATCCTGTTTCTGTGTTTTCTCAAGAGACTGAAACTGTTCAAACTGAAACGACATTGAACAAAAGAGAACAGAGAAAATTAAAAAAGCAACAGGAAAAGGAAGAAAAAGCACGCTTGAATGAAGAACAAACTCTAAATGTAGAACAAGTCGAAGAATCGCAAACTGACAATTCGAAAAATTTTCAGACACAAGTAGAAGAACCACAAACCGACAATTCAGAAAGTTTTCAGACACAGCCACAGGTAGAAATACAACCTGTGCAACAACAAGAAACAGAAATTGTCAGGAACACATATTCCAATAATAAAAATGTTGTTTCCTCAAATGGCGAGCAAAAAGGCAATGTAGAACCGAATAACGAACAATCAAAAAAATCATTTCCGACTTGGGGGTGGTTTGCCTTTATTGGAATAGCAATATTGGGTTTTGTGATTTACCTATACAAAAAATATTTATCTCAAAAATTTGCATACAACATATTTTCGGTATCTACTATAGTCTGCTTGTTGTTGTCGTTTGGTACAATTTTATTTTTGCAACATTTACTCTCGCAAAGTCAAACAGGGGAACTGTGGGGCATTTCAAGCGGAATGTTTAAATTTTTGCTAATTACGGCATTAGTCCTAACTATTGGAGTTTTATACTACTACAATTTTAGAAAAACGAATTGGTATCTTGCAATAATCAATGTAATTATTCAAACGGTTGCGGTAGGGATTTTTGTGATTATCGCAATAGGTTGGATAGTTTTGAAATTTTTAGGTGGCAAATCTTCTTCTGACACACAATCAAATTCGGGTACTTCTGTTTCTTCTTCAAACAATAATGCAACTATTATCAAATCACGTTGGGTGCATGACAATAACAAGGAATGGGTATTTGATGGTAAATACTTAAAGCCACGTTGGGTACACAATAATAATAAAGAATGGGAGTTCGACGGAAGATATTTAAAACAACGTTGGGTACACGACAATAACAAGGAATGGGAATTTGATGGAAGATACTTAAAACCACGTTGGGTACACGATAATAATAGAGAATGGGAATTTGACGGAAGATACTTAAAACTGCGTTGGGTACACGATAACAATAAGGAGTGGGAATTTGACGGAAGATATTTGAAACCACGTTGGGTACACGACAATAATAAAGAATGGGAAATAAACGGCAACGTACCTATTCCAGTTTTAGCAAAAGCCGTAGGAATAATATAAAAATAAAAAAAATAGCAAATAAAATATGGACAGGATGTATGTTGGCGAAGCTAAAAAAAGAATTCGTATGATAAAAGAAAAAAACACGAAAATACCTAACAATGTTCTTATTCAGGCCGGAGGAACTACGATAAATTGGTTCAATAATTTATATACTAAAAGCGACTCAGATTTCATTGCAGCAAAGATTATTTACCAAATGGAAGAAAACGCTTCCTCTCATTTCGAGGTTTGGAAAATTTCGCAGGAGGTTGAACAAGAAGAGAGGGTAAAGGAAGAAAAGTATTGGGAAAAAGTTCTTGATTGGACTTGCTCAAAATGTAAAACAAGAAATGAAGGCACACAGTTTTGTAGTTTTTGTGGGTTAGATTTTAGAGATTTTTATTTTAGAATGTAATACTCAATGCACTACTTCTAACGAAAAAATTAGAATAGAACGAAATTTTAGTAATTTGACAGTTTTGTGAAAATTTCGGCGGACTTTGACTCGCATCGACTTGACTATTTACTGAAACGGTCAACTTTTCCGACGGACAGGACAACCCTGCGCCCAACTGCCTGCCTGCTTTCAGGGCGGTTGACGTGCGGTTTTCAAGTGCAGTCCACCGCACAAGCGGCAGCAACAGCGGACAGTTCCGCGCCCGTCCGCCGCCCCGAAAAGCAGCTGGCGGCACGTTGGGTGGCACTCTAAGGAAGTGCAGTGGCTAAAATCAAACAAAAAACAAAAACAATGAGCAAAAAATCAACCAGTAGAAAAACAACACGAGGAATTGACAAAGATTTCGCGGAAGCATTCAACAAAAGTGAACTTTACAAACTCTATGAAAAGCATAAAGACGAGTTGTTTATTGGCGTGCGGAACAATTATCTGAATTTGTATTACAACTGTGATAGTATTGCAAAAGTGGAATATAAGAAAACAAATGAAGAAATTATTTGTGAAATAGATAAGTATTATTTAGATGGCAAGCATTATACTGGTAAAGGAAAACGATGTAAGGTTGAACCAAATCAAATTTGCGAGCAATACGAAAAAATAAAAGGAAACAGTAATAATAAGAAATCGGAAAATCTTGAGAAAAAAGCTCAATCTAAATTGGTTATTTTAAACAATCAAAACAAAAAATCTAATTGGTTTTGCATTGATGTTGAATATGTCAAGGCATTTGACAATCAATTAGAAAAAGACGAATCCGAATTTAATGGTCGTTTTGACATTATCGCACTTTCCAAAGAAAAACCACACAGAACGGCCTTGATAGAATTAAAATATGGCAATAATGCGATAGGCGGTAATAGTGGAATATACAAACACATTGAAGATTTTAGTAAATTCTGTCAGAAAGGATTTTTTGGAGAGCATCTTAAGCATGAAATTATTGATATTATCAAAAGTCAGATAAAACTTGGCATTGAGGTTCCATTCGAGTTGCCAAAATTAAATTCGATATTGTCCGAACCTGAATTTTATTTTATCACATTGGATAATAACCCTGAAAAAGCAGGTGCAAGCACCCCAAAGCAAACAATGGGAGGTTATCTTTTCAAAGATAAACGTTGGAAAAGTAAAAAATTTTCTCAAAAACTTGTTGAAACTGATTTTGGAGATATTACAAAGAAAAACAATAAATTTCACGCTACATTTTTATTTTCAACAGCAAAGATTGATAATATAAAAATCTCGGATATAATTGATGGCGATTACGATGAAAAAATAAAACCTGAATGAAAATTACAATCCACAGAGGCATCAACCAAATAGGCGGTTGTATTACCGAAATTGCAACCGAAACGACAAAAATATTTATCGACTTGGGACACAATTTACCCAAAGGCGATAAGCCTGCGGAAGATGAGAATGCCAGCAAAGAAAAAATTGAAAAACTGACAAAAAATTGCGGAGCAATTTTTTACAGTCATTATCACGGCGACCATATTGATTTGTATAAGTATGTTCCCGAAAATATTCCGCAATATATTGGAGAAATCGCCAAGCAAGTGATGATTTGTAAAGGCAAAAGATTGGCAAAACTTCCCGAAAAGACGAATGTTACAGAAAAAGATGTTGAAAAATTAGAAACATTCAAAACTTTCAAAGCAAAGGAAAGAATCGAGATTGGTGATGTTTGCGTTACGCCTTATTTTGTCAGTCATTCGGCTTGTGATTCGTATATGTTTTTGGTTGAATCCAACGGAAAAAGCATTTTGCACACAGGCGATTTTCGAGAACACGGCTATCTTGGAAAAGGTTTAATCCCAACGATTGAAGCATATATTGTAAAACGAGGAATTGATGTTTTGATAACCGAAGGCACGATGTTATTGAGATTACAAGAAAAAGTAAAACACGAAAACGACTTAAAAATCGAAGCCATAGCGTTGTTAAAAAAGTACAAATATGCTTTTGTGCTTTGTTCTTCGACCGACATTGACCGTTTGGTAACTTTTCACGAAGCAAGCAAAAAATGTGGAAAAAGTTTGCTTTGTGACAATTACCAAAAAGAAGTTTTAAAAATTTTCACTGAAAATGCAGAATCGGAATTATTCAAATTCGACAATGCCTATTTTTATAAACATAATCACGAAAAACAATTTGAATTAATCAAAGGAAAAGGCTTTTGTATGTTGATACGCAGTACAAAAATCGAAATGGTAAAAGAATTATTGAAACATTTACCACTGGAAGAAACTTTGTTAATTTATTCAATGTGGGACGGTTACATAAACGAGAAAGTAAAAAATGGAGAAAATATTTCACAGGGTTATCTTAACATTTGGAATTTGTTCGATAATAAAAAGAAAATCCATACAAGCGGGCACGCCACAGCCGAAACGCTGACAAAAGTTTGCCGATTGGTCAATCCGAAAAAGGCGATTATTCCGATACATAGCGAACATTCTGCCGATATTTTCAAGTTGGACATTCCCGAATCTTTAAAAGAGAGAATAATCATAGCACAATCATTTCAATTTTAAAAAGTTTGATAATGGAAATAAAAGAAGCATATTATTTTTCGCCTTACGATTTCGACAATAACGGAAAAAGAATATCAGACGGCAAACCTTTTCGCGAAATTCTAAAGGAATTTGAACACGATTTTCATTCTCTCCATTCAAATCATTATGCTCTTTATTTATTTGCTAATCATAGCACAATGTTACTTTTATCTCGTTCTTGCAATGCTAGAGAAAATATGATTTACGGAATGGAGTTGATAGACAGCGAATTTGACCCAATGACCAATCATTTTATAGAGGAAGCAAGTACCAAGAAAAACATTATCGTTTATGGGATTGACTCGGCTTTTATGACTTTTGACAAAGATGGAAATTCAGAAATAGATAAAGAGAAAATGATTTTCCCATTAACGCTTTTGATTGATAATAAGCTGAGAGACGGTGTTTTACATTTGAAGCATTTAGATGACGATGACCTAGATGAAGATTTGGTTATTGAGCCGATAGATGTTGATAAGTTAATTTTGACGACATAATTATGGAAATAGAAGAAAACAAATGGGGACTTGTCAGAACAAATAATGGCGAGTGGATTAGCGAAATCCATATTGAGATATTAGAGTCGATGGAACTTCTTTTGCTCAAAACTCGTGCGAGAAGAATGGGGAGGAAATTAGAAGTACATTACGACTTTTATGAAGAAACAGGCGAGAAATTCGCTTGGTGTTATAAAAATGATATTGAAGAATTGTTAAATTGCCAATAATTTATGAGAATACTTCACATTTCCGACACTCACAGCAAGCACAATTTGCTACAAAAATTGCCAAAAGCCGATGTTATCGTTCACTCAGGCGATGCTTCGTTTTCTGGTTCGGAAGACGAAGTCTTGGATTTCTTAAATTGGTTTTGTGATTTGGATTATCCACACAAAATTTTCGTAGCAGGGAATCACGATGATTGTTTGTATGGCGAGCAAATCGAGGGTTTGCCCGAAAACTGTCATTATCTTTGTCATTCAGGTATTGAAATTGATGGCATTAAGTTTTGGGGTGTTCCGCTGTTTATGGGCGACACATTAAAAAAAGGTCGCACAGAGCAAATAATGACACAAATTCCCGAAAATACCGATGTATTGATTTCGCATAGCCCACCATACAAAATTTTGGATTTTGACGATAACATAAATTACGGTTGCCGTGATTTGTTGGAAGCCGTTGAACGGATAAAACCTCGTTATCATTTGTTTGGACACATTCACGCAAATCACGGAATACAGAAAATCGGACAAACAATTTTTGTAAATTCCGCTATAATGAACGGAATGTATGAATTTGTGAATAAACCGAAATTGTTGAAAATTTAGAGAAAATGAAGAATAAGGAAAGCGATAACAAAGAGCGACCACCCAACTCACAGTCTGCTTTTAGGCGGGTTGAAGTGCGTAATTCAACTTTTATCGCCCGCATCACCGCCCGTCTCGGCGGACAGTTTCGCACCCGCATTCCCGCCCAAAAGCAACTGTGGGAACGTTAGCGGCAACTTGTGAAAAAATCAAAAACATATAGAAATGAAAGAGAAAAATTTTAAAACAGTACAACGAGAAAAACATGAGGAATGGAGAAAAACAAATATTTCGACACAAGAAAAAGGTTTTCAAAATGGGAAAAAATATTTACATGTAATTCCTCTTAACAATTGGCATGAAAATTTGTGGAGCGGAATCCAAAATGATTTACCTAAATACTTGCATAATAGTGGTGTGAAAGCACACACAGGAACTCATAATTTATTGAGTTCTTGGATAGTTTGTGCAAATCTATACTTTCCGTTAAAGAACAATGCGCATCTCAGAAAATTAATGACTGAATTTTTAAAATTAAAAGTTTCACCATTAGTAACGGAGTTGTCCGACATTGAGTTGGAATTTGCATTTCCTCAAGGAGATTATCTACATCCTGAAAAACTTTTGGGAGAAACAAAAGGAAGTCGAGGTTCTGGTCAAACATCACCAGATGTCGCATTTATTGTAAAGACAACACATGGAGATGGTATAATTCTTTGTGAATGCAAATATACAGAGCATAGTTTTTACTCTTGTTCTGCAAGAAAAATTGATAATAAATCCGAACGCGAAAATAATCCAGACCCTAATCGTTGCATGGACTCATCTAGAAAATCTGATTATAATTCAATTTGTCATCAGAATGTGTGGGGAAGAAAATATTTGGATTTGGTACATTTTACAAACCATGCTGAAAAGAGACTGAATAGATGTCCTGCTGCAACAGCAGGATACCAACTGCTTAGACAACAAGCTCTATCTGAAGGTATAGCCCAGAATGGAAAGTATGAATTAGTCGCATCCACAGTTGCATTTGATGGAAGAAATAAAAGTTTAATCGACTGTTTAAAAACAACTGGTATCGAAAACTTTCAAAGTGATTGGGCAAACCTTTTTACAGGAAAAGCAATTTTTAGAACTTGGACACACCAAGATTGGGTGAAGTTTGTAAGAGAACATCAAACAAAAGGTGAATTTGACAATTGGTTATCATACTTGAAAGACAGATATAATTACTAAATGGAAAGTGCGCAGCCGCTAACTTGCGTCTGCAAGCGGAGCGGGATGCAAGCGGTAATTGAACTTTTGCCGCCCACATCATCTTCAGCATCGGTGGACAGTGAAGCGCACCGCAGCCCGCCAGAAAGCAGCCGCGGGTACGTTGGCTGCAAGTCTACAGACGGTACAAATCACAATCGAATACAATCGCATCAAATCGTATCGTTAACAATTTGATTCTTTCAAATCAATTTCGTATTTTAGCGTATCAAAACGTATCAAAATTTAAGAGAATGGGAAACAATATATTTGACTTTAAGCTGAATATTGATTGGAACTTTATCAGCGAAATAGATCGGTTTGACTCGCAATGGACAGCCATAGAACAACAAGAAGCGCAGAGTTTGAAACAATTGAAAAGTATTGCTACTGTTCGAAGTGTTGGAGCTTCTACCCGGATAGAAGGGTCTAAGATGACGGACGAAGAAATTGATGTTTTGTTAAAAAATATAGACATCACGAAATTGGAAGACCGAGATTCCCAGGAAGTAGTAGGATATTTCGACGCATTGGATGTAATATCAGAATCCTTTGAAAATCTGACACTGACGAATATCTATTGTATAGAAAAGGAGTAATGAATTTTATTAAGTCAAGAAACAAAAAAATAGAAAATTACGCTCAACTCAAAAAAATTGAGTAAGACGACAGTTTTATAAGATAGTTGCTAATTTTCTCAGAACCCAATCACTCAAATCAACATTTCATCAATCCTAAATGTTATAAAAAAAATGCTTTTTATAGATAGACAAAAAACTATCTTTATCTTTGTATAAAGAAATTGATCCCATGGAATTTAACCGCCCAAATCCAGATGAACTTCTTGCTTCTATCCGACAAGAAGAAGACACAAAAAACAAAGGGAAACTAAAAATTTTTTTTGGCATGTCGCCAGGAGTAGGGAAAACCTATAGCATGCTCAAAACTGCCAGATCAGATATTGCCAAAGGGGTCAATGTCGTTGTAGGCTATGTGGAATCACATAACCGTCCGGAGACAAATGCGTTACTGGAAAGTTTGACGGTCATCCCCAGGAAAAAAATTAAATATAAAAACACTATCCTGGAAGAAATGGACCTGGATGCCATACTTGAAATGCATCCCTATCTGGTATTGGTAGATGAGCTTGCTCATACAAATGCTCCCGGTTGCCGACACCTGAAAAGATATCAGGATGTACTGGAATTACTGGATAATGGAATCAATGTGTATACTACTGTTAATGTGCAACATCTGGAAAGTCGTACTGATACAGTTTCCCAAATAACAGGAGTTACAGTACGGGAAACCCTTCCTGACAAAATATTCGAACAGGCAGATGAAATAGAATTGGTTGATATTACCCCCGATGAATTATTGATTCGCCTGGCTGAAGGAAAAGTATACACTCCGGAGCAATCCAAAGAAGCAGTCAAAAATTTCTTTCGAAAAGGGAATATTACCGCCCTGAGAGAAATGTCACTTCGTTTGGTGGCAGACAGGGTAGATAAACAGCTTAAAACATATATGCAACAAAAGCATATACAAGGTCCCTGGAAATCCGGATTGCATTTATTAGTATTAATAGGTCCCAGCCCCTCTTCCGCTCAATTAATCAGATGGGCCAGAACCATGGCATATTCTATGGGAGCGGATTGGACAGCTTTACATGTAGAAACGCCTTTGCCTCTTGATGAAAATGAAAAAAAACAATTATCCGATAATATTAATCTGGTCAGGCAGTTGGATGGTGAATTGATCACTACTACAGGCGACAATCTTGTAAAAGCCTGTCTGGACACAGCCAGAAAAGAAAATATTACCCATATCATCGTAGGAAAATCCGGAAAAAAAAGTTCATTTTTGTTTTCTTCTAAAAAAGATTTTGTCAATCAACTGATTAAGGAAAGCGGAAATATTGATGTATATGTATTGGGATCGGAAGAAACTACGAAGTACAAACACAAAAACAAGTTTTCTTTTCCGGCTTTTACATCAGGGCCGGGAGAATATTTCACTGCGGTATTGACTGTGGTACTGACTATTTTGCTGTGTCTACCGCTTAACCATGAAATCGGATACCAATCAGTTTCTTTTATTTTGCTTTTTATTCTGTCTCTTCTTGCTACTTTTTTGCGCATAGGTCCTGTACTTTTAGCTGCAATTATGGGCTCTCTATCATGGAATTTCTTTTTCATTCCTCCTCAATTCACATTGCATATCAATACGCTTCCAAATATCTTAACGTTTTTGACCTTTTTTGCTATCGCATTGTTAAACGGAATTCTCACATCCAAACTTAGAAAACAAGAACTGATGGCTGTCAGCAGGGAAGAACGAACCAATGCTTTGCTTCATATGACTAAAGGTCTTTCCAATGCCACCGGAATACGGGATGTGGTTAACACTGCTACAGAAAACATCTCAAAGTATTTTTCCGTCAATGCCAATTTTATTCTTCAGGATGTAAACGGACAGCTTAACAACAAAAAATATCTTCCTAAAGGACAAATATTCTCTGAATCGGAAATGGGAGTCGCCCAATGGGTATTCAAACACAACCGGAAAGCAGGAAAGTTCACAGATACGCTTCCTTCTGATGAATATACATACTATCCAATGAAGGGATTGCGAACCAGGCCGGGAGTAATAGCCATCAAACAAAATAAAGCCTTTACAGGAGAGACAAGCATGCATTGGGATACTTTTCTGACATTGATTTCTCAGGCTATTGAACATCAGTACCTGGGACAAATAGCGCATAAGTCAAGTTTATTGGATGAGTCGGATAAATTATATAAGACTCTTTTTAATTCTATCTCACATGAATTGAGAATTCCTGTGGCAACAATTATGGGTTCCTCGGAAACACTATTATCCACCCCTTATCCGGAGGCGGTCAGAACCGAACTCTATGAAGGGATATTTGAGGCCTCCAAACGTTTGAACAGGCTGATAGAAAACTTATTAAACATGTCAAGACTCGAATCCGGAAGGATCGCTTCACACGTAAATTGGTGTGATGTGAATGATTTGTTTAATAAAGTAACAGGCAGTCTGAAAGAAGAATTACAAGCATTTCATTTAGTTACAGTCGTTCCGGATTCAATGCCATTGGTCAAATTGGATTTCGGACTCATGGAACAGGTTTTATACAATCTGACATACAATTCCTGTCAATATGCACCTGCAGGATCAACCATCCGGCTGAAAGCATTTTACGACAATGACCATCTGGTATTACAGGAGATGGACAGGGGCCCCGGATTCCCTCAAGATGTTCTCCCCTATGTTTTTAACAGATTCTACCGGGCAAAAAATGAAAAAAGTGAAGGACTCGGATTAGGACTTTCCATAGCAAAAGGGTTTGTCGAAGCACACAAAGGAACAATATCTGCAGAAAACAGACAAAACGGAGGCGCTCGTTTTACCATACAGATACCTACGGAAATTTCATACGGAAATGAAAAATGAATAAAGACGGACTCATATTGATAGCTGATGATGAAACTCCTATCAGGAGGTTGCTTAGTATCACCCTGAATGCAGGTAATTATAAAACCATTGAAGCAGTTAATGGAAAAGACACTTTGGTAATGGCGGCAACCCATCATCCGGATCTGATTATTCTGGATTTAGGGTTTCCGGATATAGACGGAATACAGGTTTTAAAACAATTAAGGGAATGGTATACCAAACCTGTCCTAATCCTTTCGGCCCGGAATTCGGAAGAAGACATTATACAAGCCTTGGATTCAGGCGCTAATGATTATTTATCCAAACCTTTCCGGACAGGAGAGTTACAGGCGCGTATACGCTCGGCCATCCGCCATAACCAACCTAAAGAAGACCATCATATATTTGAAATCAGAAATCTCAGTGTAGATATTGCAAGCCATATAGTAAAGAAAAACGGAGAAATACTAAAACTCACATCTACTGAGTTTTCATTGCTTGCCTTGTTTATTCAAAACCAGGGATGTGTGCTGACTCATCAATATATTCTCAAAGAAATATGGGGTTATGGATACCTGGAACAAAGCCAGTATCTGCGGGTTTTTGTTGCTCAATTGAGAAAAAAGATCGAAGACAATCCATCCAAACCTGATTTATTGATTACAGAATCAGGAATTGGTTATAGATTCGGGGAATGAGAACTTGTTTGATTTACCGTTTTTTCAATAATCCTGCATAACGAGGCAATGCTTCTTCAAAAATGGCAACAGCATCTTCCAGTTTTCCGTAATATTCACCTCCCGAGGCATTTAAATGTCCTCCTCCTCCAAAATTTTCAGAAGCGAACTGATTGGTTGGAAAGTCTCCGGTAGAACGGAAAGAGATCTTGACCATATCTTTATCTTCCCTGATAAATACGGAAAATACTATATGCTCAATGCCCAACGGAATATTGACCAATCCTTCGGTATCTCCCTTCTTCATATTGAAACGTCTGGCTTCTTCCTGGGACAAAACCATAAGGGCTGTGTGATATTCAGGATATATTTTCATCTTTTCATACATCACATATCCGGTCAGACGCAAACGGTCTACTGACTGAGTATTATATACTTTGGCATAAATAGCATCCTTATCTATTCCTTTTTTCAGCAATTCTCCAATGATGGCATATATTTCCGGACTATTGGAATTATAAGTAAAGGCCCCGGTATCCGTCATCATCCCGGCATAAATACATTCTGCAGCATATTTATTCAAGAGTTCAAAATAACCCATGCGGCAAATGAAGCGGAAAATCATTTCTGATGTAGAAGAAATCTGAGGATAAGACATGGTGACATTACAAAAAGCTCCTGGATATAAGTGATGATCTATCATCACTTTTTTACCGGGGGCCTCTTGTACCAAAGGTCCCATTTTATCCAAACGTTTGATTACATTGAAGTCCAGACAAAAGATCAATTCTGCAGCGGCAATGGTTTCTGCCGATAATTCCGGATGTTTCTCGTGAATCAGGATATCATTGGCCCCCTTCATCCATTTAAGGAAATCAGGAAAATCGTTAGGGACAATAATATTGACACTCTTGTCCATTTCTAATAAAAAATGATATAAACCTAATGAAGATCCGATGGCATCTCCATCCGGAGAAACATGTGTGACAATCACTATCTTCTCAGCATATCCAACATACTTTTTGGCTTTCTGTATCTCCTGTTCTGCAATAATTTTTGTAATCATAAAAACATCTGATTTCGACTCACAAAGATACGAAATAAAGTTGAGAATAGAGAGTTGGGGATTTGGCTAATTAATTTTGAACCCTTAACTTCATCAAGCGGATGATGAAGAAAATCATTGCATACAACAAGAAAGCTTGTATTTCATCTATATAGATACCCTGAAAAACAGTAAAAGGTAATCCGCTGATGATATCGGCAACTTCTATCATATACCTCAATATATATTCTGCAGGAAGAATAACAATGGATGGAAGGGAGATAAACGATTGAATG
>JAVBLQ010000015.1:0-21542 GCA_031553435.1 Bacteroidales bacterium
AAACATTTGTTTCCAACAATCATCTTTATTTTGATGCACAAAAAATTGAAATCTATTCAATTAACGGACAAAAAATATTAACAGCCGAAAATGTTGGCTCTGTTTCTATTTCGCATTTGAATAAAGGAGTTTATGTCGCTCGTTTATTTTCTTCGACGGGAGAAATTACTTGTGAAAAAGTTGTAAAAAAATGAAAATAGAAAAACTGATTCTTTTTTTTATATTTTTGTGTTTATTTAAGATAAATGCACAGACGCCTGCATTTCCGGGAGCAGAAGGTCATGGAAGATATACAACCGGAGGCCGTGGTGGCGATGTTTATTATGTAAATACATTAGAAGACAATAAAGTAGGCGATTCTAAAGCAAAAGAAGGTTCTCTGAGATGGTGTTTGGGAAGAGACGGGAAAAAAGTGATCCTGTTTAAAGTTGCAGGTACCATTTATTTGCAATCACCTTTGAAAATTAATAAAGGAGATGTTACTATTGCAGGACAATCGGCGCCCGGTGACGGAATTTGTATCGCCAATTATCCGTTGTCAATTGCATCCGGTGTGGAAAATGTGGTTATCCGTTATATTCGTGTACGTCTCGGAGATCTGAAAATGCATGGAGAAGAAGCCGCTAACGCTGACGCAATGAGTGGAAAAAACGCCAGAAATATAATTATAGACCATTGTTCCGTCAGTTGGTGTATGGATGAATGTGCATCTTTTTATCACAATGAAAACTTTACCATGCAATGGTGCATCATATCCGAAAGCATGCGTTTATCCAATCATGCCAAAGGCCCGCATGGTTATGGAGGTATCTGGGGTGGAAAAAATGCATCTTTCCATCATAATTTGTTGGCGCATCACGATAGCCGCAATCCAAGATTGGGTGAAGTTGCAAGCGATACATTTGCATTAACAGACCTGGTTGATGTAAGAAATAATGTTATTTACAATTGGAGTGCAAATGCTTGTTATGCAGGTGAAGGAATGAATGTAAATATTGTAAATTGTTATTACAAACTAGGACCCGCATCTCCTTCTTCGAAAAATGTAAAAGCAGGACGAATTATTTCTATTGATAAAAATATGGACGCCGGTTCTCCCCTCTATAATAGATGGGGGAAGTTTTATGTTAATGGAAATAAGATAGTTGATAAAAATGATAACTCAACCGGATACACATTAAAATCTTCTGAAAATAATTGGGATTATGGTGTTTTTAATCAGTTTTCAGATAGATATGGGGCAATATCCGAAACAGATAAGCAAGCGATCCGAATGTTGACACCTCACAATCCGGGGATAATTACGACACATTCGGCAGCAGAAGCCTATCAAAAGGTGTTGGCTTATGCCGGTTGTTCTTATAAAAGAGATTTCGCAGATATCCGTATTATAGAAGAAACACGTACAGGGACAGCAACATATAAAGGAAAATCTCCATACAATGGTTTAGGAAAAACCACGTATCCCATCGGAACTATTTTGGCTAACGGAGAAAAAGTAGAAAAAGAAACAACTATCGATTGGAAAAGTAAAGATTATCCCAAGCCGGGCATCATCGACTCTCAAAAGGATGTGGAAGGTTGGCCGGTCTTAACTCCAGGTTCTCCGGTTATTGATGATGACAAAGACGGAATCAAGGATGGATGGTTAGAAAAAAATTATCCGGGAAAGAAAGCCACAGATTTCAATGAAGAAGGTTATACATACCTTGAAGTTTATCTGAATAGTCTTGTGTCCGATATCACAAAAAATCAACAATGAAAAATAAATATAATTAATTACTAAATCTAAAAAGAATATGCAAAAAATCAAAATGAGAGCATGGTATTCATTTTTTACCCTTGCCCTGTTTTTTTTCTGTAGTGCAAATTTATTTGCACAACAAAAGACTGTAACAGGAACTGTAAGTGAGAGCAATGGCGAGCCGATTATCGGAGCTTCCGTTGTTATCAAAGGAAAAGCATCAACCGGTACTGTCACAGATATTGATGGAAATTTCAGCTTTTCGGTTCCGGCAGACACTAAAACGTTGACGGTTAGCTATGTAGGGATGAAACCTAAAGATGTGGCTATCACAGCAGGCGCTATGAATATTGTACTCGAAAGTGCAATGACCGACTTGGATGAGGTTGTGGTAATTGGGTATGGAACAGCAAAAAGAAAGGATTTAACAGGATCTGTTGCATCTGTGGGAGAAAAAACATTGAAAGATATTCCAGTGGCCACTGCAGCAGAAGCGATTACCGGAAAATTACCGGGTGTTCAGGTTACAACTACAGAAGGATCTCCGGATGCTGATATTAAAATTCGTGTGAGAGGTGGTGGGTCTATTACTCAAGGAAATGCCCCTTTATACATTGTTGATGGATTTCCAATGAATAGCATTTCTGATATTTCTCCTTCTGAAATTCAATCTATTGATGTATTAAAAGATGCTTCTTCTACTGCTATTTATGGATCGAGGGGAGCAAATGGAGTTATCCTTGTTACCACAAAATCGGCTAAAGAAGGAAAATTTACGGTTAATTACAGTGCTTACATTGGATATAAAAAAATTATTAAAACATTAGATGTGTTAAGTCCATATCAATTTGCTCAAAAACAATACGAGAGAGCATTACTTGGAGATAAAGTTTCTAGTGAATATGAAAATTATTTTGGAAGTTATAATGACATAAATCTTTATAACGACATGGTAGGTAATGATTGGCAAGGTTATGTTTTTGGAAGAACAGGAACAACAGACAATCAAAGTGTTACTATCACAGGTGGAACAAAGGTTGCAAGCTATAATTTGAACTATAATAGAATTTCAGATAAAGCGATTATGCAAGGATCTGATTATGTGAGAAATAATTTCAGTATGAAATTAAATTCAGAACCTTTGAACTGGTTGAAATTAAATATGAACGTTAGATATTCTGATACTGATGTAAGAGGTGGAGGTGCTAATGATGTTTCGGGAAGTGAGAAATCTACTTCAGATTCACGATTGAAAAATGCAGTGATCTATACTCCGATTCCATTGAAAAACTTAACTATTGATGATGATGATGCTGAAGCTGCTTCCAGCTTATATCCTCCAACGAGGACTATCCCAGATAATGATAGGGAACAGATTACCCAATTATTTACTATTAATGGAGGATTGTCTATTACACCAATCAAAGATTTAGTACTTCGCACAGAAATAGGAGTTGATTACAATAATAAAGAAGATAATCGTTTTTATGGTTTGACAAATTATTATGTAACTGGTAACGGAAATGCTAAAGTCAAAAATCATCCGGCCATTGATATGACTAATTCCAAATCATATAATTTCAGGAATACAAATACTATTACTTACTCAAAAAGTAATTGGTTTGCTAAAAAAGATGATTTTTCTGTAATGCTCGGAGAAGAGCTTATTACTAATAAAAGTAAATATTTATTTACAGAAGTCAATGGCCTTCCGGTTACCTTCACAGCTAAGGATGCGTGGCAACTTTCTACACAAGGAACCCTTCCTGTTACTATAGATAATCACTATAATACTCCAATTAATCTATTGTCTTTTTTTGGACGTTTGAATTATACATTTGCTGACCGTTATTTGTTTAGTGGAACTTTTCGTGCAGACGGATCAAGTAAATTCGGACCAAATCATCATTGGGGATATTTTCCATCTGCAGCATTGGGTTGGAGACTTAGTGAAGAATCTTTTATGGAAAGTACTAGAGATTGGTTAAGTAATTTAAAAGTACGCTTTAGTTATGGGACAGCTGGTAATAATAACATTCCTTCCGATTTGTGGAAACAAATATATGAATCAAAATCCAGTGGAGTTTATATTCCATCATCGTTAGGAACTTCATATTGGACTACAGGAACAGACCTATCTAATCCAGATTTAAAATGGGAAACAACTATCACCAGAAACATGGGACTTGATTACGGTTTCTTAAATAATAGAATTAGTGGATCTATAGAATTATATAAAAATTCAACAAAAGACTTGCTGATTAAATATCCTACGAGCGGTACAGGTTATGCAAGTCAATATCGAAATATGGGTGAGACTTCTAATAAAGGAGTTGAATTCAGTGTAAATGCATTATTGGTTGATAAAAAAGATTTTACATTAAATTTTGCATTTAATATCAGTGTCAATAAAAATCGGGTAGAAAGTTTGGGTGACCTCACTCAATTGCCTCCAGGAAATGAAGCTTGGACGTCTATGACTGAGGCATCCAACAGTTATCCTATTTATGTAGGTCAACCTGTAGGTATTATGTCCGGTTATGTTACTGACGGAATGTATTCTGCTTCTGATTTTAAATGGAATGGATCAAAATGGGTAATGAATGATGGTATTTATAAACCTGAAACATATGAAGTAAATGGAAACACAGTTACCCGTTATGTAGATTCTAATGGTAATGTTTTTGTTGATAACAGTTCAATAGATGGACTAACTTGGGGACCTGGCGGCCTTAAACTAAAAGATTTAGATGGAGATGGAAAAATTACAGATGCAGATCGTACAACCATCGGAAACGCCAATCCGAAAAATTTTGGAGCTTTTGCTATCAATGCTACTTATAAGGGATTTGATTTATCTGCTAATTTTAACTGGGTTTATGGTAATGATATTTATAATGCTAATAAAATAGAATTTACAAGTTCTTATTATAAATATCGCAATCAAATTGATATAGGACAAACCTATACTCAAGTAAATTTTGCTGATGGAACAAGAGTCACAGATATTGATCAATTAGCAGCATTGAATCAAAATGCAACTATCTGGGCTTCTCCAAGTGGACGTTATGTTTTCCATTCCTGGGCTGTTGAAGATGGTTCTTTCCTTCGTCTCAATAATCTAACAATTGGTTATACATTGCCTAGAAGTTTAATAAAGAAAATTTATTTGCAACAACTTAGATTTTATGTCTCAGGTTATAATTTATATACCTGGACTAATTATTCAGGTTTTGATCCAGAAGTGGACACTCGTCGTAATTCTAAAGGCATTCCTACTCCTGGAGTAGACTATTCTGCTTATCCCAAAAGTCGTTCTGTCAATTTTGGTGTTAATGTTACTTTCTAAACTTTATTCATGATGAAAAAATATATAATATATAGTCTTTTATTTTCGTTTGCAACAGGAATATTTTCTTCTTGCAGCGATGATTTCCTTAATACAAAAGGAGAATCTTCTTTTACCCAAGATGTGATTTATAGTAATCCTGTATTTACTAATGGTGAAATATTGGGTATTTACAATATCATAGGAGAAAATAACTCTTATCGTAATCGCTTATGGTTGCAAATGGGAGTGAATACAGATATTGAGTATCGTTCTGGTTGGAGTTCAAATGTTCCGTTGGTACCTACCAAATCTGATGATCAGATAGCCTTATATGCTTCCGAATCAAATATGCCGGATGGATATAATAACTCAGATGCTGCTAATCCATGGAGCCGTATCTATCAGGCAATAGAAAGGGCTAATTTGGGAATTGATGGAATTCGTCAATATGGAAATCCTCAGCCTGGAACAGATATGGGGCATTTGTTAGGAGAAGCGCTCGCATTAAGAGCATTTTATTATTATGATTTGATTAAATGGTGGGGAGATGTCCCTGCACGTTTTGAACCATTGACAAGTGATAATTTATATGTAGGAAAAGCAGACCGAGATCTCATTTATGATCAAATTATTGCTGATTTAGGAGAAGCTGAAACATTGATGTATTCTGCAGGAACTTTATATACCAATACAATCAAAAGATTATGTAAAGAATCGGCAAGGGGATTGCGGGCGAGAATAGCTTTATCTGCTGCAGGTTATTCCATGCGACCTGTGGGAACAACTGATTCTGAAATTAAAATTACAGTTTCGGATGCTCGTAGGAGAGAACTCTATGAAATAGCCAGAGAAGAGTGTCGTGCAATTATTATTAGTGGAAAATATTCATTAGATTCAAGTTTCAAAAATATTTTTTATCAACAATGTCAAAACAACGAGACACATGGTAGAGAAGCGATGTTTGAGTTACCATATGATTTAGGAGTACGTGGACGTATGATATATAATCTAGGATTACCTCGTGTCGCAGATGGAAGTAGTACAAGCAGTGGCAAAAGTTTCAACACAGTAGCTATTGGCGGACAATTTAGAATAACGCCCAGCTTTTATTATGATTATGATAAAAATGACACCCGTAGAGATATAACAATTGTTCCATACAAAATAGAAAAAAACTCTATTTTAGGAGTAATGGAACAATCTCTCGGTTCAGGAATAACAGGACTTAATCTTGCTAAATGGCGTGCTGAATGGACTAAAGTACAAATTACAGGAACTGATGACGGAATCTCTCCTGTCGTTTTGCGTTATGCAGATGTATTGTTGATGTTTGCTGAAGCAGATCTGTTTTTAGGAGGAAGCGAGGGTCAGGAATATTTTAATCAGGTTCGTCGACGTGCGTTTAATCAACCGATTGATTCTCCATCTCCTTATGATCTTTCTTTAACACTGAGTAATATCAAGCAAGAAAGAGCTTTTGAATTTTGTGGAGAGAATATCCGTAAATATGATTTAATACGTTGGGGGGAATTGAAATCAGCGATAGATGTTGCAAAAAATAATTTGCGAAGTCTAAGAGATGGAACAGGAAATTACGCTAATGTACCAATGACAATTTATTATAAATATGTTGTTGCTACAGATAAAACTCTGGGAGAACGTGAACTCGTTATTTATGGATTAAATAGAGGAGAAACAGATGATAAAACAATAACAGATCCAACGGGAGGATGGACCAAAAAAACCTGGACAAATGCTACAACTGGAACTCCAGCAGATTATTATTTAAGTGAAGGATTTATTAACAATATGTATCAAGGAAATCCGGATAAAAGACAATTATTGCCAATTATGCATCAAATTATCCTCACTAGTGGTGGTAAATTGAGCAATGATTATGGATATCAAAATTAAAATTAATTATAGTTATGAAAAAAGAAAAATTATATATCTTATTTTTGATGTTATCTGTCATAGGATGTTCAAATTTCTTTACTTCCTGTGATGATAATTATGATGAATTTGAGGCAAATCTGCCTTATCTATTTCGTCCTGTGAATTTCAATGCTACAATGGAGGGAACTGTTGTTACTCTTTCTTGGGCGGCAGTAGATAGTGCGCAATCATATACGGTTGAAATATATAAAGATAGCCTTTTATTTTCGCCTCAGAATTTGGTCTTGAGTGAAACAGTTGATAAAAAATTTATTATAACAGAACTTCAAGGTGCTACCTTGTATTCGGCAAGAGTTCGAGCCAATGCCTCACAGATTGATATGGATTCTAAATTTAATGAAACATTGACATTCAAGACTCCTGCAGAAAACCTATTTAATGGATTTACAAGTTCTATGACAGCTCTGGGAACTGCAGACATGAAATGGTTACCGGGAGCAAATGTTACAAGCTTAGTATTCATCAATGTAGCGGATGATTCCAGAAAGGAATATTCTATTAGTCTTGACGAAAAAGTTGCAGGAGAGAAAATCTGCACTAATCTTCCAAATGCGACTTATAATGTAGAGCTTCATAATAATGGTATTGTCAGAGGAAAAACTACAGTGAAGATAGAAGGTGATATCTTCCTGAATTCCAGTGATGATCTGAAGGCAGCAATGGAAACAGCAAATTCAGGTGATGTAATTATTCTAAATTCGGGAGTTTATCCGATTAGTTCAGGAACTTTCCGTTTCGATAAAAACATAAAACTAAAAGGATTGGATGTCAATAACAAGCCTGTTTTATGTATGAAAGACGGAGCATCTTCAACAGCTTCTATGTTCGGATTTACTGCGGGTACTACCTTTGATTATGTTGCTTTCGAAAATCTGGATATTACGGGATGGGTTGAAAATAGCCAAGCTACTAATAAAATTGGATATCTTTTCAATAACAATACTGCCATGACAGTAGGTTCTGTTACATTTACGAACTGTAATATCCATAATCTGGCTAACACTCCAATGCGTTTACAAGGAAATGTCGGACAAAGAATCGGAACTGTAGGTTTTGCAGGATGTATTATTAATGATATAGGATTTGGAAGTACTTATGCAATTGTTAATGTCAATACAGCAACAGATATTATCGATAATATTGTGTTCAAAAACAGCACTATTTACAATTTCAGAGGTTCTTTAATCCTTCGTCAAAACGGAACAGTTGCTCAAGTATCTATTGATGCTTGTACTATTGATCAAGGAATGATGGATACAGCTGCCCGTTATTTGGTGGATCTCAATTCAATTACGAACACTCCATCTTTTACGTTAACAAATTCTATTTTAGGGCAAACGTCTACGGTAGCGGGAGGAATACGTCCGATAACAGATTATCCTATTACCGGATGTTATTATACTACTGACTATTATGATGATGCTTTGATTGCAGGAGCTTCCTCAAGTATAAAAGCGAAGATGAAAGCTTATTCCGGCAAATCTACAGATTTATGGACTAATCCTTCGACAGGAGATTTCCACTTCAAAGATGCGACATTTGCAGGAAAATCAACAGCCGGTGATCCCCGTTGGAAATAAGAATAACAAACAATATACATTGTTGCCAATGAAAGTTTATATAACTTTCATTGGCAATCGGTAAATACCTCATAAAAAAACGATTACTTAATGAAGGCACTTAGTAAAACATTCATTCTTTTTGTTGTCTGCATAATCAGTCTCTCTTGTATGAAGGCCGAAGGGAATAAATATGAACATCTTTACAAAAATCTTCCTTTTGAGATGCCTCTAATACAAGCCCCCGTGTTTCCGGACAATCAGGTTTCGATTACTGATTTCGGTGGACTTGGCGATGGTATTTTCTTAAACACCCAGGCATTTGCTAAAGCAATGGAGGCATTAGCTGCCAAAGGAGGAGGTACATTAAATGTTCCGTTTGGTGTTTGGTACACCGGGCCTATTATTTTCAAATCAAATATCAATTTACATCTGGAAGAAGGGGCATTGATCTTGTTTACTACAGATTTTAATGCTTATCCTTTGGTAGAAACAGTATTTGAAGGCTTGGATACCCGCCGTTGCCAGTCTCCTGTTTCCGGAAGAAACCTGCAGAATATTGCCATTACCGGGAAAGGTTCTATCAATGGTTCCGGACATGCCTGGCGCCCGGTTAAGAAAAGTAAAGTGACTGACAGCCAATGGAAACAAATCGTAGCATCAGGGGGAGTTCTGAATAAGAAAAAAGATTATTGGTTTCCGTCCGAAAGTTCTATGAAAGGATTGGAAATCAGTGATATGAATGTTCCTCGGGATGTTAAATCAGAAGCAGACTGGCAATCGATCAAAGATTTTCTTCGTCCTGTAATGGTTAGCTTTATTGAATGTAAAAATGTATTGTTGCAGGGAGTATTGTTTGAAAACTCTCCTGCATGGAATATTCATCCTTTGATGTGTGAAAATGTAATTTTGGATAATGTTTTTGTTCGAAATCCTGCTTATGCACAAAATGGAGACGGATTGGATCTGGAATCTTGCAAAAATTCAATTATTGTAAATAGTTTATTCGATGTAGGAGACGACGGTATTTGCATCAAATCAGGGAAAGATGCCGACGGACGCAAACGCGGAAGACCTACAGAAAACGTTATTGTAGATAATTGTAAAGTTTTTCAAGGACACGGAGGTTTCGTTGTTGGTAGCGAAATGTCAGGAAGCGTAAGAAATATTCTTGTCAATAATTGCCAGTTTCTGGGAACAGATGTTGGTTTACGCTTCAAAAGTACCAGAGGGCGTGGAGGTGTAGTCGAAAATATTTATATTGAAAATATAAGCATGTTTGATATTCAAACAGAATCATTTTTGTTTGACCTCTATTACGGAGGAAAATCAGCTATCGAGGTATTGGAAGACGGTGATATTACTCCTGTAGATATAACCATTCCTCCGGTAACAGAAGAAACTCCATCATTCCGCAATATTTATGTGAAGAACCTGACATCCAGAAATGCCCGTAGAGCCATGTTTTTTAATGGTTTACCTGAAATGAATATTACAAATATCAATGTCGAGAATGCCATCATTACAGCAAAAACCGGAGCGGAAATTTCAGAATCAGATGGAATAACATTGAAAAATATCACTATTGTTCCTCAGGAAGGTCCTGCACTTATTTTGAATAATGCAAAAAATCTTCAGGCAACAAATCTCAACTGTCCGGATAGTCTGGAAGCTATTGTTGTTATGAAAGGAAATAAAACAAAAAATATCAAGTTACCTCCGTCGATGAATAAATCAAAGATAAAGACCCTGAACTAATTTTTTTTTAATTAGAAAGAGACTGTTGAAAAATCCCCACGTTGTTAATACGACTTTCAACAGTCTTCTTTTTTAGAAACAGTCATTTATATTTCATCCCTGAATTGTAGCCCTTTTTCTTCCAGAACTTTCTTTAACTTTTGAATAACATACTTTCCAATACCATGAAGTTTTAATATTTCAGATTCAGAATATTGAGATAATTTTTGGAGTGTAGTATCAAAGTTATTTGTGATTGAAATTCTTGAATATTTCGGATGCCTGGTTAATCAAATGTTCTACTGACTGATCCTGTTGTTCAAAAAAAACTGGAATAATTAACTTATTTTTTGCTGTTGATTTTTTCCAAACCCCTGTAACTTGTCCGTTTTTTATAATAACAGGTCTGAATATCCCATTACTTGAAATGGCTTTGCTGTGGTGCTCAGAAGTGATCACAGCTTTCCGGTCTTTATAGCTAATAATATATTCGTCGAAAGCTGGTAATAGAAGAATCAATTCTTTTTCAATGATTTTATCAATAGAATTGTTCATCCAGTAAATTTGGGAATCAATGTTTTCAGGAGTGAACCTTGATTTTACCATCTCCAACGCATGTCTGGCATCAGTTGCAGACAATCCTGACCACCAAATGAAATCTTGCAAAGTTGCAGCGCCATGGCTTCTGAAATATATCGAGGCAAATTTTGCTAAAGCCTCATCTTTGGAGAGGGAACTGGTTTTCGGAATCCTTTCCTCCAATAGAGCGTAAGTGTGCTTTTTATTCTGCATAGCTCCACTGCAAATAATACCGTCTAATTCTGCACGCATCAGAAAATGTGTGATACGGGCCGGATTAATGTGGATATTATTTTTTTCTATTGCTTTGGCAAGTTCTTCTTTAGTAAGATGTTTATATCCTTCCAATGTTTTCTCAATAATGCGATTGGTCTGATTATAAACCTCTTCTGTAATTTCCAAATCCCGATCTCTTGATCTTGTGGAAGATTTGATTTTGGGAGCTGTTAATTGTAACATCCAACGAATATCTTCCGGAGATACGAAATGCCAGGTAGGCCGCATGATATGAGTTCTTAATATCTCACCATTATCAAAAGCTTTTTGGACAATATTGTTTGTGCAGTCAGGAATCCTTATGCCTACAGCCCATTTGGCCATATTATAATCTTGCGCTTGCATGGCGCCCATCCAGGAAACAACATCTTTGGGTGTTTTTAACTCAGATCCGATGAGTTGTTGATTGATAAGGCGGGAATGAGCGATTGTCGGGTTAGTCATAAAATGCATTTTTTAGTGAAGAGTTCTTTTCTCTTCACTTATTTGGGTCTTCATCGTAATTCAGCAACCAGTTGATACCGAATTGATCAACGAGTGAACCGAATAAAGTCGCAAAAAATGTTTTCTCCAGAGGCATTGTTACAGATCCTCCTTCCGAAAGTGCATTGAAAATTCTTTTGGTTTCTTCAGCACTTTCTGTACAGAGAGTGATTGCAACATTATCTCCAACTGTTGTAATCTGTCCGCAACCCGCAGCCGTATCGGCTCCCATCAACGTTACATTTTCAGTTAGAGGGAGAGAAACATGCATAATTTTTTCTTTTTCCTCTTCCGGTATTGGCATTGTTGCATCAGGCATATCTTTGTAACGTCCGAGATATTCGAATTCTCCGCCGAATATTGATTTGTAAAAGTTGAAAGCAGCTTCACAAGTGCCGTTGAATGATAAATAAGGATTTACAGTTAGCATAATTTTAAGTTTAAAAGATTTGACGATATTTTTACTTAACAAAAGTACAACAGTTTTTTGAATAGTATTGTTCTATCTTTTTGATCAATAAATATTAAACAATGTCCTATTTTTACTTTTCACTCAATTTCAGTTCCTTCAAAAAATTCGGAATGCTTTGCTCAAAGTTCACTCCAAAACGCAAATCGGTTTTGGCATCGGCTGTACGATTAATACTTTCTGTTGTAAAATTGACGGCGATCTGTGCAGCTTGAGTCAAATCGAAATCATTCATAATGGCTGATAATAAGGCGCTTCCGAACACGTCTCCTGTGCCGTGATAATAACCCGGAATCCTTTTGGCGAGAGCATAACCGGTTTTACCTGTAGTCCGGTCGTAAGTTGCGGCTCCCAATTCCTTGTCATCAAAAAATACACCGGTAAGGACGATTTGTTTAGGCCCCAGTTCACTTAATTTTTTCATTAAGTTTTCTATATATTCTTTTGTATAAGGACCATCCTGATATTTTTCACCAACCAATAATGTTGCTTCTGTGATGTTGGGGACAATGATATCTGCCTTTGTACATAATTTTGCCATACCTTTGGCAAATTCAGGCGAGAATATCTTGTATAATTCGCCATTATCTGCCATAACAGGATCTACCAGAATGGTAGTATCTTTTTCTTTGAACATATCAAAGAACTTAGAAATCAAGTCCAATTGTTCGAAAGAACCCAGAAATCCGGTGTAGATTGCGTCAAATTTGATGTCTAATGACTTCCAATGTTCGAAGAACGGATTCAAATCTTCTGTTAAATCCCTGTAAGTAAATCCGGTAAATCCTCCGGTGTGTGTTGACAAAACGGCTGTCGGCACTACACTGGTTTCTATTCCTGCAGCCGAAATAATAGGCAATGCAACAGTCAATGAACATTTGCCGAAACCGGATATATCATGGATAGCTGCAACTCTTTTTTGATGTTTTTCCATTTTTCTTAAGTTTTATGTTTTAAGTTATAAGTTTTATGTTATATGTTATACGTTACAAGCGCGCGTAAGCCAACTAACGTATAACTTAAAACGTAAAACTCTTAATTAAGGTTGCAAAATTAATTTTTCTTCCGAAAAAACTCAATGCTTTAAAACATTTTTCTACTTTTGCTTCCATTACTTTATGTTTTACGTTTTTAAGTTATACGTTATATGTTGACTTGCGCACGGAAAAACGTAAAACTTATAACTTAAAACGTAAAACTATAATATGAACAAATCATTAATCTTCAGCATTTTATTTTTGCTCCTTATACAATGGATATTTCCTCAGAATGTTGAAAATAAAGACAATACTTATCCGACTCCGGATCGCCTTTTTCATGTGGAGCGAAGCAAAAACAAGAATATCATATGCTATGACATAAATCTGAATGGTGAAGGTAAATGGAACTCTTCTCATCCGGTGAAGATATATTGGGTGAACAGAGAAGAAGAGCCGGGAAAAACCAACGGATTGAATTTCATTCAGAAAAAATTGGCTTTCGGCTATAAATTACATTCTCATGATGGTACAACATGTATAATTTCGTTGAACGCCTGTTCCGATAAAAAGATAACGATTACACAGAAAGAAAAAGAATATTTTTGTTCCATGGATATTAATTCTACACCGTCAAAACTGAAAAATGTGTACGTGAAATCGAAAGATGGAAATTCTACCAAAGTCGAATATGTCGAACTTTATGGAACTTGTATCCAAACGGGAAAAGCAATATCAGAGAGAATAATCCCATGATTTATAAATTTAATAACTAAAAAGTGAAGAACTTGGGATTTTTCGTGCGTAAGCCCGGATTCTTAGTTTTTCACTCTTAATTCTTCACTCAAAAAAAATTCAATGAATCCAACACTGTTTTTATGTATCGCAACTATTGGAGTTAGCATCTGGGCTTTCAATGATCGCCAGCTGATAGATAAATTAATCTTATCCCCATATTCGGTTGTCCACCGGAAAGAATGGTATAGGGTGATTACCCATGCTTTTATTCATGCCGATTGGATGCACCTGATATTTAACATGATAGCGCTTTGGTCATTTGGCAAAGCGATACAATATTATTTTTCTGAACTGACCTCTGTTCCGTATCTGCATTTTTATTTGATGTATTTTCTGGCAATAATCATTTCTTCTGTTCCGGATCTAATGCAGCAAAAAAATAACATCTCTTTTCTCAGTTTAGGCGCTTCCGGAGCTGTTTCCGCAGTAGTTTTTGCAGCCATATTTTTTGATCCCTGGCACATGATATTTATTTTCTTTATCCCATGTCCCGGCATTATTTTCGGAGTTGTTTATCTGCTTTATTCAAATTATATGAATAAAAGAGGTGGAGATATGATCAATCACAATGCTCACATGTATGGGGCTATTTTCGGATTTATTTATCCGCTAATTATTGAGCCTTCTTCTATTTTCCATTTTATTAATCAAATAATGCATCCGCACTTTTTTTGAGTTACAAGTTACAAGTTACGAGTTACAGGTTACTAGTTACGGACAGTCTGCAACTAACTCGTAACCAGCAACCCGTAACCTGTAACCCGTAACTCGTAACCCGTAACTTGTAACCCGTAACCCGTAACTTGTAACTCGTAACCCGTAACTCACAATTAAAAATGAAAAAGAAAATCTTCATCTCATTAACCCTCCTCATCCTTTTAATCGGAGGTTACCTGGTTTACAATCTGTATTTGAAACCGGATGATTTTCTGCGGCAAGTTTATCTTGTTCCCAAAGATGCTATCTATATCGTTGAAACGGATGATCCCTTGAAAAGCTGGAATAAATTTACGGAAGGAAAGCCCTGGCAATTCCTCAAACACCAGAAAAAAATGGAAGAAATGGGAAAATTGGCCAATAAATTGGATTCCATGCTCAATGCTAATAGCGACCTGATGAAAATGTTGGGCAAACGCAGTTTGATGATCTCTGCCCATGTTACACGCAGATCTGAGACAGATTATCTATATATATTCGATTTGCAGAAAGTATCCAAATTGGATATGATGAAAGGTCAATTGGGAAGTCTCTTTGAATCATTGGATTATCGTGTGACATCCCGCAATTTCCAGAACGAGAAAATCTATGAATTATACGATCCTTTGGACAAATCGACGCTGTATCTTTCCATCATTGGTAATCATCTGGTATGTTCGTACACAGGACTATTGGTCGAAAAATCTATCAAAGAAAAAGACGATCCGGTTATCGGACGAAATCTGGATTACCTAGAAGTAGAGAATAAAACCGGAAATTCGGGCCTTTGCAAAATCTATGTGAATTATCGCAACATGAATAACTACCTCACCTTGCTTTCAGGGGTGCCGGATGATAACATGGCGGAGTTATGCAAAGCGATCAGTTTTACCGGATTGGAGTTTAAAGCAACAGATGATCAATTCACATTGAAAGGCTATACCAACCTGAATGATTCGGTTGACAGTTATTTGCCGGCTTTATTGCGTTCAGGTAAGAATAATATTACTTCCCAGAAAATATTATCACATCGCACAGCCTTTTTTCTTTGCATGGGTTTTGATGATGCCGGAAAGTTTATGGATAATGTAGAGTCTGTATTACAGCAAGATGCCGAAACTTATCAAACCTTCGAAAAGACCAGGAAACAAATCGAAGGACTCCTGAAGATAGATATTCGGAAAAACTTTCTCAGCTGGATGGAAGGAGAGGTAGTCTTTGCTCAAAATACACCCGGAGGTTTAGGTCGTCAAAACGAATTTGTGGTGGTAATTAAAATGAAAGATAAAGATGATGCCGTTAAAAATCTTGATTATATTGAAAATCAGATCCGTAAACGCACTCCTGTATCTTTCAAGACACTGGATTACGAAGGCTATTCCGTGCATTACATGCAGATAAAAGGATTTTTCAAATTACTTTTCGGAAAAATGTTTGAAAAACTGGATAAACCGTATTATACTATCATTGATGATTATGCTGTGTTTAGTAACAGTCCGGCCACATTGCTTTCATTGATCGAAGATCATCGTTTGGGACAAACTTTGGATAAAGATGAAAATTTTAACCGTTTTATGAAAGAATTCAATGATGAATCGTCTATTTTTGCCTATACCAATACGCCCAAATTTTTTCCTTTATGGAAAGAATTCGTATCCTCCGCCACATGGAAAGATTTGCAAACCAATGAGCCTTTTGTGATGGCTTTCCCTCAAACGGCATTTCAGCTGACCGGAAATGGCAGCCTCTTCGATACCCGTTGGGTAGCCGAATTTGCAGAACCTCAAATAGACAACTCTATAGATCAGGATGATGATGAAGAAGACCCCATAGATTTTTCCGAATCCGGAGATACCATTCAAAACCTGGAAAGGTTTTATCTCGAAAAACTACAAGGAAACATCTATAAAGAATGGTATGATAACGGCCAACTTCGTAGCGAGTCTGAAATGAAAAACGGAATCAAAAACGGTAAACACAAATCCTATTATCCTGATGGCAGTTTGCAAGCCTATGGCAAATTCAAGGATAATAAGAAAAACGGTACCTGGCGTTATTATGATGAAAATGGCAAAGAGATCCGGAAGGAGAAATGGAAAAAGGGAATGATAAAGGATTAGGAATCGTGACTTTTCAAATGAATATTGATAATTTTTTGAAAAAAACTTGTACAATAAAAAAATATATTACCTTTGCATCATCAAAATAATCAAATTGTTTCAATGAACAAGAATTACTTTACATATTATTCCTTTTTTTATTTTTATTTTAGCAAAAATAAAACAGGATTTTGTATGTAATAAATGAGTTGAATCAAAAAGTAAACAAAATAAAAACGATATGGAATCCTGTCAGAAATGACGGGATTTTTTATTTTATGTATGTATGAAAAAAGTTGCTATACAGGGAATTGCAGGTTCGTATCATGATATTGCGGCGCATGAGTATTTTCAGGGAGAAGAAATTGAGATTATTCCATGCGAACAATTCAAAGAAGTGATCTCAGTCATTAAAAAAGAATCTAATGTATTAGGATTGATGGCCATCGAGAATACTATCGCCGGAAGTTTACTGCAAAACCATGAGTTGATCAGGGAAAGCGAACTGAAAATTATCGGGGAATATAAGCTGCGCATTTCCCACTGTCTGGTATGTTTGCCCGAAGATACGATGGAAGATATTGTTGAAATCAATTCTCATCCGATTGCTCTGATGCAGTGCGGTGATTTCCTGAATCAATTCCCTAATATCAAGATCGTTGAAAAGAAAGACACAGCAGATAGCGCTAAAAATATTGCCGACAAAAAACTTCGCGGACATGCAGCTATTTGCGGAAGATATGCTGCTGAAATTTATGGCATGAAAGTACTGGACGAAGGTATCGAAACCAACAAACGCAATTTCACCCGTTTCCTTACCCTATCCAATAAATGGTATGCCGAAGAATTGAATGTCAAGTCCAATAAAGCTTCCCTTGTTTTTGCACTTCCTCATACGGAAGGAAGTCTTTCCCAAGTCCTTTCCATTTTATCTTTTTACGGAATCAATCTGACTAAAATACAATCATTACCCATTATCGGAAGAGAATGGGAGTACCTGTTTTATATCGATTTGACTTACAATGATTTCATGAGATATCGCCAGAGTCTGGACGCCATTATTCCATTAACAAAAGATTTTAAAATTTTAGGAGAATATGAACAAGCCAAATCATAAAACCATTCAGCCGGCCAACAGACTGGCAGTTGTCAGCGAATACTATTTCTCAAAAAAACTGAAAGAAGTTGCAGAGATGAATGCCCGTGGCGAAAATGTGATCAGTCTGGGCATCGGAAGTCCGGATCTGCCACCTTCGGAAGCTACTATTGAGAAAATGTGCGAGGAAACCCGCAAGCCGGATGTTCATGGTTATCAACCTTATATCGGCATTCCCGAATTGAGAAAAGCCTTTGCTGATTGGTACAAACTGCAATATAATGTCGATTTGAATCCGGATACGGAAATACAACCATTGATCGGTTCCAAAGAAGGTATTTTGCATATTTCCCTGGCATTCCTGAATCCGGGTGATGGTGTTTTAGTTCCCAATCCGGGTTATCCCACTTACAGTTCTGTCAGTAATTTGGTTGAGGCTCGATTGCTTTCTTATGATCTGGATGAAAAAAGCAATTGGCAGCCCGATTTTGATGTCATTGAAAAAGAAGATTTAAGTCGTGTAAAACTGATGTGGGTCAATTATCCGAACATGCCCACCGGAGCCAATGCCAGCTTGGAATTATTTGAAAAATTAGTTGCCTTTGGAAAAAAACACAATATTGTGATTGTCAACGACAATCCTTACAGTCTTATTTTGAACGATAAACCTTTAAGTATCCTGCAAATACCCGGAGCTAAAGATATCTGTATCGAAATGAATTCCATGAGCAAGTCGCATAACATGCCCGGTTGGCGTATGGCGATGCTGGCTTCCAATAAAGAATTTGTTCAGTGGATACTGAAAGTAAAAAGCAATATCGACTCCGGGCAATTCCGTCCGATGATGCTGGCAGCAGTCGAAGCGATGAAAAATACTCCGGAATGGCATGCAAATATGAATGAAGTGTATAAAAGACGGAGAATCATTGCCGAAAACATCATGCAGGCACTGGATTGCTCTTACGACAAAAATCAGGTCGGCATGTTTCTTTGGGGAAAAATTCCTGAAAAATATACCGGTAGTGAAGAATTAGCAGATAAAATACTTTACAACGCCAAAGTATTCATTACTCCCGGATTTATTTTCGGTAGTAAGGGAAACCGGTATATCCGCATTTCTCTATGTTGTAAAGAGAGGATGTTGGAAGAAGCGCTTTTAAGAATAGGTGAAATGTGAAAGTCGCTTCGCTCCTTGTGAAGTTCACTTCGTTCACAGTGAAACTTCACCACGAATAAAATGAGTTCACAGGAGCAAAGCGACCCTTCACCTTTTTCACAAAAAATAAAAATCATGGAACTACAATCAATCACCCTCCCCGGTATAGAGGATAAAAGACCATTA
The DNA here is from genome assembly GCA_031553435.1 of Bacteroidales bacterium. Taxonomy (GTDB): domain Bacteria; phylum Bacteroidota; class Bacteroidia; order Bacteroidales; family Azobacteroidaceae; genus JAVBLQ01. Next base: position 19,143 of record JAVBLQ010000015.1, read on the forward strand.
GTAATTGCCGGCCCCTGTAGCGCCGAAACAGAAGAACAGGTGATGGAAACCGCTACACAGTTAGCTTCCAAAGGAATAAAAATCTTTCGTGCAGGAATCTGGAAACCACGTACCAAGCCGGGAGGTTTTGAAGGTGTAGGCAGTGAGGGACTTCAATGGCTCAAACATGTGAAGCAACAAACCGGCATGTATGTTTCTACCGAAGTAGCCACTCAAAAACATGTGTACGAAGCTTTAAAATACGGCATCGACGTGTTATGGATCGGAGCAAGAACTACAGCCAATCCCTTTGCTGTACAGGAAATTGCCGATGCATTGAAAGGAGTAGATATTCCCGTATTAATCAAGAATCCTGTTAATCCCGACCTTGAATTGTGGATCGGAGCTATTGAACGTTTATACAATGTTGGTATCAAGAGACTTGGAGTCATTCACCGTGGTTTCAGTTCTTTCGATAAGAAAATTTACAGAAATCTGCCTCAATGGCATATCCCCATCGAGTTGCACAGACGACTTCCCGGTTTGCCGATCATCTGTGATCCCAGCCACATAGGCGGAAAACGGGAATTGATCGCTTCCATCAGCCAACAAGCTATGGACCTGAATTACGATGGGTTAATCATCGAATCACATTGCAATCCTGATTGTGCATGGAGCGACAAAGAACAACAAATTACACCGGATATCCTGGATTATGTATTAAATCTGCTGGTTATTCGTGATACGGTGCAAACTACCGAAAGTCTTTCGGAACTACGCAAACAAATTGATGACCTCGACAATCAGTTACTTGAAATTCTGGCCAAACGTATGCGAATTTCTTGTGAAATAGGAACTTACAAGAAAGAGCATAACATGCCTATTTTGCAGACCTCCCGTTATGACGATATCCTTCAGCGTCGCATAGCTATGGCTGAACAAATGGGAATGAGTCCCGAATTCATGAAAACGGTGCTGGAAGCGATTCATGAGGAATCGGTGCGACATCAGATGGAGATAATGAATAAATGAATAATGTGCCAATAATCCAATATGCCAATTGGCTTATTCAGGTTTTCATTGGCATATTGGCATATTATCATATTGGCACATCTTAAAAAATAAATAATGAAAATACTAATTCTCGGAGCCGGAAAAATGGGCTCCTTCTTCAACGATATATTAAGTTTCCAACACGAAACGGCGATCTACGATACAGATCCCAAGCGTTTGCGTTTTACTTACAATACTATCCGGATGACTGATTTGGAGGAAATCAGGGATTTCAAACCCGAACTGGTCATCAATTGTGTAACAGTGAAACATACCATCAGTGCATTCAGATCCGTATTGAAATATTTGTCGCCGACGTGTATCATTTCAGATATCGCATCTGTAAAGACAGGATTAAAAGAATTTTATGAAGAATCCGGATTTTTGTATGTTTCTTCCCATCCGATGTTTGGCCCCACTTTTGCTGATCTGAATGATCTGTCTTCGCAAAGTGCGATTATCATTTCGGAATCCAATCATTTGGGAAAAGTTTTTTTCAAAGATCTTTATCAATCTCTGAAATTGAATATTTTTGATTACAGCTTTGAAGAACATGATGAAACGATAGCTTATTCATTATCCATTCCTTTTGCTTCGACTCTGGTTTTTGCTTCTGTAATGAAACATCAGGAAGCGCCGGGAACAACATTCAAAAAACACATGAATATTGCACGCGGATTACTTTCGGAAGACGATTTCTTGTTGACCGAAATTTTGTTTAATCCCCATACCCCGGAACAACTCGGACAAATCAGAAAAGAACTGGCCTACCTCCTTCAGATCATAGAAAATAAAGATTCGGAAGCAATGAAACAGTTTCTTTCCAAAGTGCGTAAAAATATAGAATGAGGGTGGAGGAGTAGTTTTAAATTCATCCTGTAAACTTTCGGTCACCTAATAACGTTGTAACCTTTATTAATTACAGTGAAGGGTGAGGGTCGCTTCGCTCCCTGTGAAAGGTGAAAGTCGCTTCGCTTCCTTGTGAACTCGCTACGCTCGTGGTGAAGGGGGGAAATAATTCACCTTTCACAAGGGAACGTAGTGACCTTCCCCTTTCACCAAAAAACAAAGGTTATGAAATCAACCAGTATTAAACTCAAGTTCCGCCCTTCCACCCTTCCCGGCTGCGAAGGTTCGCTTTTCTTCCAGTTCATCCGCAACCGCGAGGTTAAAGTATTAACTACCCAGTATAAACTTTTTCCTGAGGAATGGAATCCCCGCTTGGAAAAAGTCAAGCTTGGGTGTTCCACTCCTTTGCGTGAAGCTCATTTACAAAAACTATCTTCCGATCTTTCCCGCGAGCGTGAAAATCTGGAAAGTAACATTCGCTATTTGGAAAGATCCGATAGTTTCAATCTTTCAACGTTT
>JAVBLQ010000059.1:0-53372 GCA_031553435.1 Bacteroidales bacterium
CATACTTCACGATTATTGCCCAAATGGTCTTTGCGGTAATAAAAATGGTTTGCAACCCACCTTCCGGAAAGCCTGACTGATCCGGCGATATACCCTTCCGGTGTTTTCAACCTGGCTAATGATGCTGCATCCATATCCGTACTCCGCCATATGTTATAATCATAATTGTTGTCATATAGCCAAGTATCTTAATCGATCACATCGCAATGGTTATCTATCCATCGCAAGATCTGAAATGTTACAAAATGCAATTTGTCTTGCTCGATTATTTGGTAACCGGTGCTCATTTTTATTTATATTATCATATTTTTGTTCTTACAACTACTTGGTTATTTTGCAAGTCTGGAAACTTATTTTTAGCAGAGCCTTCTAAGCGTATGCAAGAGAAAAAGGAATAATTTTTCTTTTCCTCTTACATATTGACTTAGAAAGCCCAGCGGGGGTAGTATAAAATAATGTAACAGCAGTAATTTACCATACATTCAACCAATAAATTACAATATTTTCTTTCTTGTTTACTGCAATACCTCTAGAAAATCCATGTTCCCAATTCTTAGGCATGAATTCATATTTTGACAATAATGAATCAGTTACAAATTTTCCAGATTTAGCATCCAACACATATAAAGTATAGTCATCTGACAAACTAACCTCTGTATTATTTTCACCTTTTTTGAATTGCCAAAGTGAATTATTGTATGGATCATAATCATATATGTAAAATTTAGGAACTGGATATTTTGTTAAATAACAATTTTTGTTTATTATTATTTTTTCCTCAGCAGAAAGTTTTATTGTATCATAATAACCTTTTTTTGCAAATCTATTGATGATGAGTAAACAGGTATCTTTGGCTAGATAAAGAGCAATGGCGTTATTTTTATTTGTTTTTATTTTTTCTTTTTGATCAGAATCAATAAGACTTTCTACTAAATACAAATAAAGCGGATATCCGTACTCTGTAGAATAGCCAACATCAAAATGGCAAAAAATAATAAAAATTATACCTAATTATCAGTGGGTTATGAAATCGGCCAGAAAAAGTGACGAAGTCAGGAGATTGGCGGAACAGGTATTTCGAATGTTGAAGTAATGAATCAACACTGGAAAACGAATTAAGTGTCGGTAGTTGAAAACTACGACCTTGTCGAACGAAGTCAGAAACTTCGCTCAACGGGGATGAACGCATTAGCCGTTGGATTGAACAATTAAAACCGGAATGTATTTGATTCCATTCCGAAAAAGATTTATGACCAGGGCTATTCCGGGATATAGCATTTGTGACCACATTACCCAAACCTCCGGCAAGATGTGCCGTATAAATTATCTTCAGATAATCTCCCCAGTTATGTGGTGAGGCAAGTAAGCCATGTTCTTTTAATTTCGGCATCAACTTCCTCCAGTTAGTAAAGTCATAAACCATGATGTCATCCAGATATACATCAAGTATTTGTTTTTTACCCATCTCCAAGGCTAATTTCACTTTTGAGACAACTTCTTATAAAATCAAAATATGATGCGTTTGCCCTGGCAGAAGTGTTAAAACGTTCGAACATTCGAACGTTTTAACACAAAATTCTTCACTTTTACTTTTTCTTAAACAAGGATACAATCCACAAAAGTACAATTGCACCTACTGTTGAGGTCACTAAACTACCGATGAGACTGGAAGTTGAAATGCCTAAAAAGCCAAAAATCCAACCACCCAAAACTCCTCCGATAATCCCGACGATAAGATTCACGATCAATCCGAATCCTCCGCCTTTCATAATTTTACCGGCAAGAAAACCGGCAAGAATACCAATAAGAATAAACCATAAAAATCCCATAATATACAATTTTAGAGTGAATACTAGGTTGCAAATATAACAAATTTTACATCATCACCTTCACCCGTTCAATAGCAGTATCGTAAACAGGATTTTCTTTTTCCGATTTCGCCATGCGATATTGTTCCAAAGCCTTGGCATACTCTCGTTGTTCCTCGTATATTCTACCGATATTATAGTAAGCTCCGGCACGGGTGGTCGCTGCTGTTGCTCCATTTGCCAATGCAATAGCTTTGCGGTTTGCCCAAAGCGCTTCAGCAAGCATTCCCGCTTTTTTGTAAGTCAATCCTAAGTTACCATAAGCTTGTCCGAAATCCGGATCTTTTTCTATTGCCGCCCGATAGTAACGAATAGCCTCATCATAACTCTTGCGGTCATATGCCTGAGTTCCCAATTTATTCAAACGAAGGGCTTCCGGCTTGTCCACATAAACAAGGGAAGCAACTCCTGCCGATGCATTGTAACGCAAATTGACAGGGTCATCGATGCTCAATCCGGTAAAACTGTTGATGTCTTCAATTTCTCCTCCTCCGGTTATTTTGAATACAGTCCACAAGTTACCTTGTTTGCCTTGAGGTACATAATAAGTTTTTACCAATGAACTGCCAATATACACAAACACTTTGGCTCCACTACCGGAAAGACCTCTCGAAGAGGGTGTTGATTTGTTAGAATAATCATGCACAGCATATACATATTCTTCTCCAAATACTTTTTCTCTGATAGTAATGGTTTCCGGTCCATAGCCATCTACATCATCTACATCTAATTGAGCATTGCGACTTTCTTTTTGGTTGAAAAAAACATGCTGGTTTCTGTACCACAAGTGAGAGTCCAGATCCTGAGGACTACTACCCCAGGAAAGCACGATTCGCACACCGTCGAGATTTTTCATTACCGGACTTATCGCATAAGTCAACCCCTGACAAGGACATTTGGCGACCAATGTGGAATATCCGTCTTTTTTGACAATAATCATAGCATTTTCATCATCGGCAAAGGCAGGCTGGAGCAAAACTTCTCCGTTGGCATCCGTATGACCGACAACTGTTTGTTGTCCGTTTTTTTGAATTAAAACTTCAGCTCCTTCAATTTTTTTATCTTTTACTACTGCGCTTAGTATTTGTATTTTACGTTGAGCATTAACTGTGGTAACCGAACAAATAAGCAAAATTGAAAAGGCTAAAATATTGACAATTGTTTTCATTGTTTAAAATTTTGTAGAGTAAAAAATTGCGCAAACATAAGTAAAATTTATAGAATTTGAAGGTTCTTTGTAACTTTTTTTCTCATCCATAAGTCTAATTTAGAAAATAACAAAAAGACAATCTTTGGAAAAGGTGTTTCGGAAAAGATAACATCAAACCGGCTCGCCAAAGGAGTAGCGGATTGGAAGAGGAAATGAGTTAAGAATTTTCTTTTTTCTATCAGGAGCCCCAATATTTTCAAAAAGATGATGCATTTGACTAATCCCACTATTGGGACTATCAAGATCAAAATGTTTTAATTTTTCAGTATTAGAGATAGCAATAGGTAATCGGGGAAGTAAGCGTAAATAAATATCCTTGTTCTGTTTCGTAAAATATCTTTGTGATTTTTCATAATCATCAAGATGTTTTTTCAATTGTTTAATCAGCTCATCATACGAATGATAAAATTTAGATGTAGTTTCAAAATGCAATAATATCCAATATTCAAAGCAAGGATTATTGATTATAACAACAGCAATATCCTTGCTGCCTTTTTTGATATTGTCATAATATTCTTTAAATTCTTGTAATGCAGTCTTTGTTCCTTTCTTTGCATCTTGAGTTTCTTTATTTATAACATCAAAATCAACAACCCAATATACTTTGTCATAATCTTTGGTTAGTTCAATGACTTTAGAATATTGTTCTGACAATTTCTTTTTTTGGGGTATTTCGGGTTTTAGATCGACACTTATCAATTTTTCATGACGTTTGAGCATTTGTATATACCAGAATTCGCATTCACCATCTACAACGACAGCATACTTAGGTTTCCCTTTTAATGGCACTTTTTTGCTCAGCCTCATCACTCAATATCAATATAATAGTCTCCCAAATTAGGAATGCCACCTAATTTGCCGATTTTGTAAGCATTGTAAACATTACTGGTATCCCTGATTACTGATGTGTCAAAATCCGCAAGAGAGTAAAGCTCTGTAGCACAATTCTCGGATTTGTCAGTAATCCAGACAGTGTCATTTCGAAAAATATCTTTGTTATTCAGAATCTCACGATTATGAGTAGTCGCAATAATCTGTGATTTCTTTGAATTAACTAAAAAAGATAACAGAAAATGAGTAAATAAGTCCGGATGCAGGGATGATTCGAGTTCGTCTATAAGAAATACAAAAGATTCTCTGATTGCTTGGCTTAATATTCCTGCAAAACCGTAATATCGCTGTGTTCCTTGTGATTCTAAATCGAAAGGTAAAATATATTTTTTATCATCCAATGTATGTTCAAACTCTAAGTTATAGGTTTTGTATGGTTTCATTGAATCAAGAAAAATCTTTTTATCACTTTCTTTTATATGTATGTCGGATATATTTAAATCTGCTCGTTGTAAAATTTGAATAATATCTTCTTTTTTAATTGCAGAATTATTAAGTTGATTTATAACGAACATATCCAGTTTTGTTCTTGAATGAATAAACGGACTTAAATGGGAAGAAAACCAATCTGTTGCATCTTTCAATTCTTTAAGTTCAATATTTGTTTTAAGAAATCCTCCCAAAACGGTATTATTCCATAAAGTATTTGATTCCAATGTTTTTTCAAAAATTTTATCTGTTTTAATCTTACTGCCAAATGTAATTTCTGAAAATTGGGTTTCTAAATTAGTGCTTCTTTTATAAACATTGGCCTTGTGTGAATTATAGAAATCCAATTTTTCGCTTACAACGGCTTTTTTATTCAATTCAACTTCATAATAATACAGGACTGAATTTTGTATAAACTCAATAGATAAGATTGTATTTTGCTTAGGAGTTTCAGAATCAAATAAAAATGGATTAAAGTCAAAAATATCCGTTTTCTTTTCTTGTGGATGTAAAACTATGTTACCTAAAAAATCAAGAGCCTTTAATATTGTTGTTTTTCCAGAAGCATTTGCACCATATATCAATCCCAGCTTAAGCAATCTCAATCCATTTATTGGAATAATATAATAATTTTCCAAATGTTCTGATTTATCTGCTTCGAAAGATAAAATCTGCTTATCTTTTATTGAACCGAAATTCTGTACGCTGAAATTAACAATCATTTTATATCAGATAAAAATGTTATTTGATTGCAAATTTAAGAATAAAAACAGATTAATTCATATTTTTGATTGCAATTTTGTAGTTCATTTACAAAAATCAATGGTTATTTGCGAAATTTGGCTAAATATTCTTTAGCTGAAAATATATAGTCTAGGTTTAATTTTTAGTTTTCCCTTAATTGAAGTATTTATTCTTAATCCTCTTAAACTCCTTAGTAGTTTTGAACTTACAAAGCCAATGGTCCAGAGAATCCAATAATGCAGGAGAATCTTTTCTAACCACCCAGGACTGGATTTGGGTAAAAGAAATGTCCGTATCAAAATCCAATTGGGGATACCTGTCTTTATTGGCCAACGCGATCTGCCGGTCGGTCACAGCATAATCGATATCTCCATTAACCACCATATAGATTAATTGTTCGGCATCATATTGTTTTTCTTCAACAATATAGATAGTGTCCGCAATTTCTTCGGATAAATTTCGCAAACGCAATAAACTGGGAGAATTCTCGGGGACATAAATTGTCTTCCGGGCTAAATCTATTTGATTTCTGATCAAGGGAGTATCTGCATCCGGTAGTCTTTTTCTCTGAACAAGTACCTGCCTTTCGTACATAATAGGCTCAGTAAAAGCCAGATCTTTTCTATTCTCTGTGATAATCGGAAAATTACTTGCTATGATATCATATTTTTGCTCATGCAGGCCTTTGATTGAACTCGATAAATTATTATCCAGGGAAAATACAACTTTCAATCCTGAATATTTTTCAAATGATTTACATAATTCGTATTGAAAACCTTGAACGGAATCACCCGAAACATAATAGTCGATGGAATTATAACCGGTCACAACCCTGATGATTCCTTCTTTCCGGATTTCAGCATAATCTCTTGGCCCTTTAGGCTTTTCCGGTAAAAACAACCATATACATAGGATTGCAATGATTATTGCGATGATGCTGCTTAGTATCAGAATTCGTTTTTTCATGATATTGAAATCTATATGAAAGCGAACCTCTCCATTTACATCTGTTAATTATTAAAATTCCATGACAACCCAAACTTGATGACCATTGGATTCAACGGGTAATGAGGCAGTGAAAAATAAGCCGGATCATTCACAAACTTCGAACTAATATTATAGAAGCTGACAAAAAATCTTGTATTTTTCAAATGGCAATTGATATAGGCATTTACTAAAGGATAATCGCCGATTTCGACATCTCTCTGTACATGAAACTGTTGAGTAGCCGGTTCATAAGCAGGAGAATAATATTTTGTGAAATAATAAACATTGGCTCCTATTTGCACAGATAAAACTTTGGCAATCTTAAAAAATACATAGAGATTTGAGTAAATGCTCAGCTCCGGCAGAGGAACCACATCTTCTTTCCCGCTTTTTTGATAAACAATTTCATTGTTCCATCCAAATCCTCTGTATTTAAAATCCTGATTAAGACGGGCTGACAATACCTGAATACTTCCCGAATATTGTGCAGGCAGCGCATTTTCATCGAAATAAACATAATTGGTGAGGTTTTCTACACCCATGCTGATATTGGTCCGGGTGTGAGGAATATTAAGTTCTCCTCCCAGATAAACTCGCTTTATTTTATCAAAATCATTGTCCCAAAAAAAGTATCTGGATTTATTATGTTGTTGATAAAAAGATGGTTCCGTATTTTTTATGTAAGCTGTAGCTTTGAGAGATGCGGTATCTTTGAAAACCGGCAATCTGGTCTCGATAGTTCCGGTAAGTTTAAAATCTCCCAGATTATCACCCAAAACACCTAATTCCCCTGCAGCTGAATAACGAAGGATTTTTCCCATATTCCTGGTCATTTCTCCACCTACATAAACTACGGTTTGAGTTTGTTTCCATGGTTTTGAAATTGTATCGGGAGCTACGATTGAGTCCTGTAAAGTATAATTTCGATAATCTAATGTGGCATAAGCCGTAAGATCGAATTTAGACCAGGAACTGAAGCCTTCACGCAGTGAAATCCCCAATGTATTTTTTATGTACCATTCAGAAGTTTTATCATCTGCTCCGACTGTATCTCCCATATTATAATGATGAACATAAAGAGAATCAATTCCTTTTCCGTCACGGGAAATAAATTTATGACTTTGATCATAAAAATCCAGCGTATGAATGATACTGCTTACGGGAACAAATTGTTTGATTTTTTCTCCGTCTTCATCGGTCTTATCGGTTTCTTTTTCAAACCCCAGGTTGTAGCGATGAGTATAATAAAAACGGGCGCCATAAACCCGGTTCCATGTATCCATCAAATAAACAGGTATTTCTTTTGATTTGATACTTTGCCCGGTGGATGCAACTTCGGGATCGGTTGGGTCTGTAATGTACAAATCATTTGTTATTCCTCCGTTTTCATAATTGGTATAATCGGCAGAATTGAAAAACAAATGATAACGATATCTGTCGGAAAAATAACTGCTATAAAATGTAATATCCAAGTGTTTAGAGCCTTGCGACTGATAAAATCCTTTGGTATATACAATATCGAAATCCAGGCCTACATTCAGTTTTTTTCCAAAATTAGAAGAAATTGATCCCAGAAATCTTTCTTCCTGAGTATCTCCTCCTCCGGCAGTATGATAAGTGACATTGGAAAATGGGACTTTCGTATTAATAAAGTTGAAATTGGAAGGAGTTTTCTTGTACATGCGGTAACCATCCGCAAACATAAAATTAGATGTTTCTCCTATTTCCGAAAAGATACGGGATCTTCCAGGTAACCCCAGGTTGCCAAGGTAAGACATGGATACGGATTGTCCGTCGATATAAGTCCGGCTGGGGTAATTAAGCATCGTAGTGTCCGGATTTCCGGGAAGAATTTCTCCTGTTGTTTCCGAAATCCTCCAATAAACACGTTTTACGGTGCTGTCATTCAGAGGTGATACATTAAAATCACTTTTAGGAATATTCTGAAGAGTTTTTACTTCTCCGCCACTAACTATTGTGTCTGAATCGGATGAAATAAGAACCGGGGCTTGTTCTTGTGAAAAACAGGAACAAGCAACTGAAAGAAGTGATATTATAAAAATCTTCTTCAATCGATAATCAAATTTCTTTGATGATTTCCATTCCTTTAACAATAGCTTTCTCGTTCATCGGCAAAAGATGATGATGGCGTTCGGGGAGTGATTTTTTCAATCCGGCCATTACACTTTCCAATGTTACGACCGGAGATAATTTTAACATACCTCCTAAAACAAACATGTTGAAAGCTTTATTATTTTCGGTCTCGATAGAAGTTTTCATCGCTTCTATCTGATAAATTTTAATATCTTTTCTCGTAGGAGGATGAGGTATTCCGTAATTATCGAAAATAAGGATGCCTCCCGGTTTGACTGTTTTCTCAAATTTATCCAATGATGGCTGATTGAGAATAATGGCGATATCGTAAGAATTGACAATCGGGGAACTGATCTTTTCATCACTTACAATAACAGTGACATTAGCTGTTCCTCCACGTTGTTCCGGTCCATAGGATGGAAACCATGTTACTTCTTTATTTTCCATTAACCCGGAATAAGCAAGGATTTTACCCATGGAAAGTACTCCTTGTCCACCGAAACCGGCTATGATAATTTCTTTTTTCACTTTTAGTTTTTCATTTTTTACTTATTAAACGTTTTTTAAGTCTCCCAACGGATACATCGGAAACATATTTTCTTCCATCCAATCATTGGATTTTTCAGGAGTCATTTTCCATCCGGAAGAACAAGTAGATACGAATTCCACGATGGACGTTCCTTTTTTAGCCATAGAATTTTCGAAAGCCAGCCGAAGCATCTTTTTTGCTTTTTTCACTGCTGCGGAGGTATGTACGCTTTGACGGGTAACGAGACAAGTGCCTTCCAATTGGGCCAGTAAGTTGGATATTTTCAACGGATAACCGTTCAATTGTTCATTTCGTCCGAAAGGACAAGTCGAAGTCGCCATGTTCATCAATGTAGTTGGAGCCATCTGACCACCGGTCATTCCATAAATTGCATTGTTGACAAAGATAATGACAATATTTTCACCTCTGTTACAAGCATGAATGGTTTCCGCAGTACCGATAGCCGCAAGGTCTCCGTCACCCTGATAGGTAAATACCATCTTGTCTGGATTCAGGCGTTTGACGGCTGTAGCAAGTGCGGGTGCGCGACCATGTGCAGCTTCCTGCCAGTCGATATCAATATAATTGTATGCAAAAACGGCACAACCCACAGGAGCTATCCCGATTGTTTTTTCTTCGAGTCCCATTTCATCAATCACTTCGGCAACCAGTTTGTGGATTACACCGTGACTGCATCCCGGACAATAATGCATGTGATTATCGTTCATCAATTTAGGCTTGGCGTAGACTAAATTTTCGGGTTTGATTATTTCTGTTAATTCCATATTACTCAAGTGAAGAGCTAAGAGTGAAGAAGTAAGAATATAAATTCTTCACTCCTAGTTCTTAGTTCTTAACTTTTAGTTTTTCGTTTAAAGCGTTTAGCACTTCATCCGGTGAAGGAACGATACCTCCGAGACGACCGAAATGTTCGACAGGCAATTTACATTCAACGGCCAGTTTCACATCTTCAATCATTTGTCCGGCATTGAGTTCAACGGTGAGTATTCCTTTGATTTTCCCAATGTGAGCGACAATCGCTTTGGATGGGAAAGGCCATAAGGTGATAGGACGAAGCAAGCCGACTTTAATTCCTTCCGCACGAGCCAGTTCCATCGCTTTTTGACTGATCCGGGCGGCTGATCCGAATGCCACAATCAAATATTCGGCATCATCACATAAGAATTCTTCCCAGCGGGCTTCTGTTTTGTCAATCAATTGATATTTAGTCTGGAAGCGGATGTTATTTTGTTCCATGATAGCCGAATCCAATTCCAATGAAGTGATAACATTGGGTTTTCTATCTTTGGGTTTGCCTAGAGTCGCCCAAGGTTGTTCTTTTCTGATTTCCTCTTCTGTTTTTCTCGGACGAAATGGAGGTAAAACTACTTTTTCCATCATCTGCCCGATAACTCCATCCGACAGGATCATCACGGGATTATTATATTTGAATGCCAGGTCAAAACCTAGTGCCACATGATCTGCCATTTCCTGTACGGAATTAGGCGCCAATGTGATTAATTTATAATCACCGTGTCCGCCACCTTTTACTGTTTGGAAATAATCGGCCTGGCTGGGTTGGATGGTTCCTAATCCGGGACCTCCTCTCATTACATTGACAATCAATGCGGGTAATTCAGCTCCGGCCATATAAGAAATTCCTTCTTGTTTCAGGCTGATTCCCGGGCTCGAAGATGATGTCATTACTCTTTTGCCGCAGGCAGTCCCACCATATACCATGTTGATTGCTGCGGTTTCGCTTTCGGCCTGAAGGACTACCATACCTGTGGTTTCCCAAGGTTTTTCTTCCATCAGGGTTTCCATTATTTCTGATTGCGGAGTGATCGGATAACCGAAGTAACCATCTGCTCCATAGCGGATAGCTGCATGGGCAATGGCTTCGTTTCCTTTCATCAACTTTATATCTTGTGTCATATTTTCACCTTTCACAATTTCACTTTATAGACTGTTATACATCCATCCGGGCACACATATCCGCAACTGGCGCATCCGATACAATCGTCCGGGTTTTTCATGTATGCGAAATTGTAGCCTCTGTTGTTTACTTCTTTTTTCAGATCAAGGACTTTTGTCGGGCAAGCGACCACACAAAGGTTACAACCCTTGCATCTTTCGATATTTACGACTACAGCGCCTTTTATTTTTGCCATAAAAATTTATTTAATTTTCAACTTTCCATTCTTTTAAGTTCTTCCAATTGTTTAGCCAATTCTTCCGTTGAATCTTTTGAATTCTTTATTCCTTCTTCCAGGGCTTTGATGGCTTTTTCCAGCTCTCCTAATTTTATCAGACATTTAGATTGATATAGATATAGAAAAGCGGAATAAGGGTCTAAAGATATAGCTTTTCCTAAATATTTCAAAGCTTTGTCCCAAGCCTCAATTTCCATACAAATATTTGCAGCCAGAAGATGTATAATGAAATGATCAGGAGAAATTTTCAGGTATTCATCCGCTTTTTCGAGCGCCTTGATATGGTTGCCGTTTTCTTTATAAGAATAAATAAGGTTCAGCATATCAGCCGGAGTTTTTTTTCCCAGAGAAGCAGCAAATTCAAATGCATCAATGGATTTTTCTTTTTCTCCGATCTCTTTGTATATCAACCCTAAACGACTCCATGTTTCGGCATCCATCGGATTTAGCTCTCGTATTTGTTCGCATAAACGAGCTCCATTTTCCGTATCATTAATTGCCAGATAACTTTGAAGTTGTATCCATAATATATCTACATTGTCCTTCAATTTTATTTTCGGCAAAATTTCTTTGACAACATCTATTGTTGCTTCATAAAGATCTACCTGAAATAAGGATTCTGCCATTGCCAGATAGACAATCGACAGATCTTCTATATTATTGGCGTATTTTTTCTTCGTCTGGGAGAAAAGGGAAAATGCATTTTCTTCCATTCCCAACTCCAATAACGAAGTCAGTTTGAAACCGTCGATCCAAACCTTGTTCAACGATTTGCAATTTTCACACAGTTCCAGCAAATCGTCCCAGAGTTCGTAGTCGTCTAATATTTGCAGAATATCATAGATCATGTCGACATTGTTGGGATGGATTTTGAGTGCATGGCGAACAGCAAACCGTCCTTCTTCCACTTTATCCAATGAGAAATAAGTGTCAATGATTTCACAAAGATCATCCGGATCAAAATATCCGGGCTTAATCCCTTTGTTGATCATATCTTCCCATGAAAGAAAAGCTTCTGAAAAAGGCTCTTCGTTTTCTTCGGAATCAAAATCGTTATAGCTGAAATTATCCCTCATTCTTTGCTATTTTGGACCAGGTGTCTTTCAGAGAGACTGTCCTATTGAAAATTAAATGATCTTTTGTGCTATCAGGATCCAGATTGAAATAGCCCAAACGTTGAAATTGAAAATGATCGAGAGGTTTGGCTTTAGCCAATTCAGCTTCGACACGGCAACCGGAAACGATTTTCAAAGAGTCGGGGTTTAACATTTCCCTGAAATCTTTGTCTTTTTCCTCGCTTGGGTTTTCGCAATCAAAAAGCCTGTCGTATAACCTGACTTCGGCAGGAATGCTATGCTCTACAGATACCCAGTGAATAGTGCCCTTTACTTTGCGATTGCTTTCCGGCATACCGCTTTTGGTGTTGGGATCGTATTCTGCATAAACTTCTTCAATTTCACCGCCGGCATTCTTTTTGCATCCTGTACATTTTACGATGTAAGCATTTTTCAGTCGGACTTCTTGGCCGGGAGTCATCCTGAAATATTTCTTCGGAGCATCTTCCATGAAATCTTCCTGTTCGATGTAGAGTTCACGGCTGAAGGCGATTTCATGACTTCCCATGCTTTCATCTTCAGGATTGTTGATGGCTTCCATCATTTCGGTTTGTCCTTCCGGGTAATTGGTGATGATCAGTTTTACCGGATTGATAACTGCGGATACACGTGGGGCTTTGGCATTCAAATTCTCACGAACAGCATGTTCCAGTAAAGCGACATCAATAATTCCGTCGTATTTTGTATATCCTATTTTATCAATAAATTTATGAATGGATGCAGGTGTATAGCCTCTTCTTCTGAACCCGCAGATAGTTGGCATGCGGGGATCGTCCCATCCGTTGACTAAACCTTCTTTAACCAGTTGGAGTAATTTTCTTTTACTCATAACGGTATAGGTCAGATTCAAGCGGTTGAATTCTATTTGTCGCGGACGATAGTCATCCGTTTTCAATTCATCGATGAACCAATCGTATAACGGACGATGGACTTCAAATTCCAATGTACACAATGAGTGAGTTACACCTTCGAAATAATCGCTTTCGCCATGGGCAAAATCATACATCGGATAGGCTTTCCATTGCGTGCCTGTGCGATGATGAGGATGTTTGATGATACGATAAATGATCGGATCACGAAAGTGCATATTGGGCGAAGCCATATCTATTTTAGCCCGTAACACCATACTGCCTTCTTCAAAAGCGCCTTCATTCATTTTTTGAAACAAATCAAGATTTTCTTCAACAGGCCTGTTGCGGAAAGGACTTTCAATTCCTGGTTGAGTAGGTGTTCCTTTTTGTTTGGCAATCTCTTCGGAAGATTGTTCATCAATATAAGCTTTTCCTTTTTTTATCAGTTGAACAGCAAAGTCCCATAACTGACCGAAATAATCGGATGCATAAAAAACGTTTTCCCATTGAAAACCCAGCCATTGAATGTCTTCCATAATGGAATCTACGTACTCAACATCTTCTTTAACAGGATTAGTATCATCAAAACGAAGGTTGCATATGCCTCCGTATTTTTTTGCAATTCCAAAATCAAGACAAATTGCTTTGGCGTGACCGATGTGAAGATAGCCATTCGGTTCTGGTGGGAATCGGGTTTGTATTCTGCCGTTATTTTTACCTTCTGCTAAATCTTTTTCTACTATGGTTTCGATGAAATTAAGTGATTTCTTATTTTCATCTGTATTATTTGTCAGTTCAATCATGATAAAATCCGGTTTGTTTTTGAACGGCAAAATTACGTAATATAATTGAAAATGGAAAGTTGAAAATGATTTTCGGGTGCAAACCTTCATTTTCAACTTTCAACTATAACCGGAAAGAGGGAATTTTATTCTAGGAAAAGCAATAATTTTTTCCAGATTTGATCCTTAATTGTTTTCCGGTCTTAATTTCCGGACAACAGCTCCGGTTCTCCACATTTCGCTTTCGCGCAATGCTTTCAATTCTTCTTCCAGTTTTTCGCGATAATCGGCTTTTGAATTGCTATCGATTGAGCGTTGTGCTTCATTTCCACAAGCAACTTCTTTGTATAATTTTTCGAATACAGGTTTGGTTGCATTATGGAAAGGGGTCATCCAGTCTAAAGCTCCGCGTTGTGCGGTAGTAGAGCAATTGGCATACATCCAATCCATTCCGTTTTCTGCAAACAGAGGCATCAATGATTGAGTTAGTTCTTCCACTGTTTCATTGAATGCTTCGGAAGGGGAGTGGCCATTTTCACGAAGAACTTCGTATTGAGCCAATAACATTCCTTGAATGGCACCCATTAATGTTCCGCGTTCACCTGTTAAGTCAGAATATACTTCACGTTTGAAGTCTGTTTCAAACAAATAACCTGAACCAACACCGATACCTAGTGCAATTACTCTTTCTTTGGCACGGCCTGTTGCATCCTGAAAGATGGCATAGCTGGAATTTAATCCGCGTCCTTCCAGGAACATACGGCGCAAAGATGTTCCTGAACCCTTTGGAGCAACCAGAATTACATCAATGTCTGCAGAAGGAATAATTCCGGTTCTTTCTTTGTAAGTAATGCCAAAGCCGTGAGAGAAATACAATGCTTTACCTGCTGTCAGATATGGTTTGATGCGAGGCCAGACTTCAATCTGAGCTGCATCCGAAAGCAGATATTGAATGATAGTCGCTTTTTGGCAGGCTTCTTCGATATCGAAAAGGGTTTCTCCGGGAACCCAACCATCGGCGATGGCTTTTTCCCATGTTTTTCCTCCTTTGCGTTGTCCGACGATTACATTGAATCCGTTGTCACGCAAGTTCATGGATTGTCCTGGGCCTTGTACGCCATAACCGATTATTGCGATCGTTTCGTTTTTTAATACTTCTCTTGCTTTTTCCAATGGAAATTCTTCGCGGGTGACTACATTTTCTTCTACACCGCCAAAATTCATGATAGCCATTTTTTTAATTTTTATATGTTAGATTATTTGTTTAACATTAAATGATTTACAAAATACAGATGTACGAGTGTGCTGGAAGTTAATTCCGGATGATAGGATGTAACCAGCATATTTTTTTCTTTTGCTGCAACAATATGATTATCAACAACGGATAAGATTTCTACATCTTTGCCGACCGACTCGATAAACGGAGCACGGATAAATGTCATCGGAACTTTTCCGATTCCTTTGAATTCACTTTCGGTAAAGAAACTTCCCAGTTGTCGCCCATAAGCATTTCGCCTGACTTGAATGTCCATTACTTCCAAATGAGTTTTGTCGTCATTTTCTATATTTTTGGCCAGAAGAATCATCCCTGCACAGGTTCCGAATGTCGGCATTCCTTTCTCAATCATTGTTTTAATGTCTTGGAATAGATCCAGATCGTGTAGCAATTTGCCTATGACGGTACTTTCGCCTCCGGGGATAATCAAGCCACTCATATTGTTTTGCAGGTCAGATTTTTTCCTGATTTCAAAATGTTCTATATGAAGCTTGTCCAATATTTGTTCATGTTCCAGAAATGCTCCTTGTAGCGCTAATACTCCGATTTTCATGTATTATTTTCCTCTTTCAGCCATCAATAATTGGATTTCACTTTCGTTGATCCCGACCATAGCTTCACCTAAATCTTTTGAGATTTCAGCTAAAATATGTGGATCATTGTAATTTGTTACAGCTTTTACAATGGCTTGCGCTCTTTTTTCCGGGTTTCCGGATTTGAAAATTCCTGATCCGACAAATACGCCTTCTGCACCTAATTGCATCATCAGAGCGGCATCTGCGGGAGTTGCCACACCTCCGGCGGCGAAATTGACAACGGGTAGTTTGCCGTTTTCGTGAACATATTTAATCAGATGGAAAGGGACCTGTAATTCTTTGGCTGCGTGATACAATTCATCTTCCTGCATGTTTTGAACACGACGGATTTCAGACATCATGGCACGCATATGGCGTACAGCTTGTACTACATCGCCGGTTCCGGGTTCTCCTTTGGTGCGGATCATAGAGGCGCCTTCTTCAATGCGGCGCAATGCTTCTCCCAAGTCTTTTGCTCCGCAAACAAAAGGTACTTTGAATTTGGTTTTATCGATATGGTATTTATCATCAGCAGGTGATAATACTTCACTTTCGTCGATATAATCGATTTCGATGGCTTCTAAAATTTGGGCTTCAACAAAATGACCGATCCGCACTTTGGCCATCACCGGAATACTGACTGCGCTTTGAATGCCTTGTATCATTTTTGGATCGCTCATCCTGGATACACCACCGGCAGCTCTGATATCGGCAGGGATTCTTTCCAAAGCCATAACAGCGGCTGCTCCGGCTTTTTCTGCAATAACAGCTTGTTCTGGAGTTGAAACATCCATGATTACTCCGCCTTTCAGCATTTGAGCCAGGTTTTTATTTAATTCGTATCTTTCGTTTTTCATTTTTTGATAATTCTCTTTTTTATTTTATGTTATTCCCAAATAATCCTACTCCTACAAATTGATTCTCCTTCTTTTTTTGTATCAATGAGAAATTCATTGGGATTGATTTCTTCTTTATGTAATTTCAATTTATCTCCGAATATTCCTTCTGCCAGATAAACAATTTCGAATTTACGAATATTTTTTTGTTTGAAAATATCGAATCCGAAAACATCAAGGGTATGCTCGATATATTTGATGCTGTTCATGTGGCGATTGATATCAATGTCACTGTATCTCACGGAATAACCCATAATCGGTTCGGAATCTACTGCCAGGATTTTTGCCGGTTTCTCGACCGGGCAATCAATAGTATTATCCACATAATCGGCCAGATCCGGACGCCAGGAGGGAATGTCTATCGGGCGACGGGTTTTTATGTCAATCGCAGCCCATATTGTCCGGGCATATCCCATAATTTTTCCGTCTCCGTTGATGAATTTCAGACAACGTTGGGTAAAATAACGGGATACATCTTCTACCCAGGTTTCCACAACTAAATCTTCATCATATTTGGGATATTCATATATTTCCAAAGAGAGCCGGGAGAGTACCCATGCTGCATTATCCTTGGAAATGGCTTCATAACCAAAACCTCTTTCCTGTGCATGCATGGTCGCTGCTTGCAGGATGTAATCTCCTATAATAGAGAGAGTCGCTTTTCCCCGGAAATCGCAGGCATATGATTCTATGTGAAACTTGTACGAGCCTTTTTTAGGTAATTCCATGCTATGATATGTTATTTGTTTATTCTGGCTTCAATCGCAGAAAGCATATCGCTCAACCTTTCCACTTTGGATTTAGTGATGGCTACCCGTCCTGAACGAATGAATTGCAAGACCCCGACTTTTTCACTCAGTTCTTTGAATAATCCTTGTGTTTCGTCGTAATGGCCTGTTTTTTCGATAACAACCCAGTCTTTGGTCATATCTAAAATGCGGGCGTTATAATGGCGGATGATATTTTCAATGGAACCCAGTTGCAAGAACTTTTCAGTTGATATCTTATACAGAGCTATTTCCTGATAAATCAGTTCTTCATTTGTATTATAATATGCTTTGATAATATCTACTCGCTTGTCAATTTGCTTGACAACTTTTTCAATGATTTCCGCATCTGCAAATGTAGTGATTGTAAACTTATGAATACCTTCAATGGCAGAAGGTGATACGGATAAAGTCTCAATATTCAAATGACGGCGTGTGAATATGATTGTGATCTGGTTCAGCAAGCCCACTGTATTTTCTGAAAAAATAGTGACAGTATATAAAATTTTGTTTTCCATTTTATTCATCTCCTAATAATATGTTTGTAACGCATGTGCCTGCCGGAGTCATTGGATAAACCATACCTTTTTTCTCGACTTTAACTTCCAGTAAATAAGCGCCTTTTGTATTCAACATTTCTGTAATAGCGGCATCCAGATCTTTTCTTTCTGAAACCGTCTTTCCCGGAATGCCATAAGCGTTGGCTACTTTAATGAAATCGGGATTTTTCATGATGGTTTCCGAATATCTTTCCTGAAAAAATAATTCTTGCCATTGGCGAACCATGCCAAGAAATTCATTATTCAATAAAATAATTTTGACATCGATATCAGATTGCATGATAGTTCCTAACTCCTGAATAGTCATTTGAAGTCCGCCGTCTCCGACGAAGAGGCAAACCGTGCGATCAGGTGCGCCATATTTGGCTCCGATAGCGGCAGGGAGTCCGAATCCCATGGTGCCTAATCCTCCGGATGTAACGATGCTTCGGGTTTGTTTGTATTTGAAGTAACGAACACCCATCATTTGGTTTTGTCCTACGTCGGTGACCATAATGGCGTCATTTCCGGTGGCTTCGGTTATTTTGTTGACTACTTCTCCCATTTTTACCGGACCGGTTTGAGAGAAAAGCTCTTTATCTATAACGTGTTCAAATTCTTTTTTATAAAGAGGTTTGAATTCTTCGATCCATTCTGTGTGTTTATTTTCTTTCAGCAGTTTAGTTACTTCCGGTAAAGTTTCTTTAGCATTACCGATGATGGCTACTGTTGTTTTAATATTTTTGTCAATTTCAGACGGATCAATATCGAAATGAATCACTTTTGCCTGTTTGGCATAAGTTTTCAAATCTCCTGTGACACGATCGTCGAAACGCATTCCGATGGCAATCAGGACATCACATTCGTTGGTTTTCATATTAGGAGCTACATTCCCATGCATTCCCAGCATTCCCATATTCAAAGGTTCGTCTGATGATAAAGCTGATAAGCCCAGTATGGTTGAAGCTGCCGGAATATCCGCCTTTTTCAAAAAAGACAATAATTCTTTTTCCGCATTTCCCAGAATAACTCCTTGACCGATTAATGCCAAAGGTTTCTTTGCCTCGTTGATCAGTTGCGCTGCTTTGGCGATATTTTCAGGTTCTAATTCCGGATAGGGAATATAGCTTCGAATGTGATTTATTTTATGAGGAATATAATCTATCTTATTGCTCTGAGCATCTTTGGTAATGTCTAATACCACAGGGCCAGGGCGTCCGGTTGATGCGATATAAAAAGCGCGAGCCACAGCCCATGCAATTTCGTCGGCCGAACGTATCTGATAAGCCCATTTGGTGATAGGCTGAGAGATACCGACAACATCTGTTTCCTGAAAAGCATCGCTCCCTAATAAAGAAGAAACGACTTGTCCGGTAATAACAACAATCGGAGTGCTGTCGATCATTGCATCGGCAATGCCGGTAATAGCATTGGTCGCTGCCGGTCCGGATGTTAACAATGCGACTCCTATTTTTCCCGAAACACGGGCGTAACCTTGCGCCGCATGTGTAGCTCCTTGTTCGTGACGGACCAATATGTGATTCAATTCTTTTTTGAAATCGTACAGACAATCAAATACGGGCATGATTGCGCCTCCGGGATAACCGAAGATGGTATCGACTCCTTCATGGATCAAGGATCTTATGAGGGCTTCGCTTCCGGTGATAGAACGCGGATGGCTCTGATTGAGCGGATTTTCGCTGATATTATTTTTCATTATTATTTTTTTACAAAATGGGGTGTTTTATATCAATCGCACAGCACCTTTATCTGCCGAACTTACCATCGAAGCATAGGCTTTCAGTGCTTTGGATATTGTTCGCTGACGATTGGGAGCGGTAAATGCTTTATCTCCACGTTTTAATTCTGCTTCTCTTCGTTTCATCAATTCCTGATCAGGGACCAGGACATTGATGGTACGTTCGGGAATATTGATTTCAATGGTATCTCCGTCTTTTACCAAACCGATATTTCCTCTGGCAGCAGCTTCGGGAGAAATGTGCCCGATGGAAAGTCCTGAAGTCCCTCCGGAAAAGCGACCGTCAGTAATCAAGGCGCATTCTTTTCCTAAATGTCTGGATTTAATGTATGATGTTGGGTAAAGCATTTCCTGCATGCCCGGACCACCTTTAGGACCTTCGTAGGTAATAACCACCACATCTCCGGCTATGACTTGTCCTTTCAGGATACCTTCGCATGCAGCTTCTTGGGAATCAAAGACTTTGGCTGTTCCTTTGAAATGAAGAATGCTTTCATCTACCCCGGCGGTTTTTATCACGCAACCATCTTGAGCAATGTTTCCTTTCAACACTGCCAGTCCTCCGTCTTTACTATAAGCGTGGAAAATATCACGGATGCAGCCATTTTCCCGGTCTGTATCCAGCTCCTGATAATATGTTTCCTGAGAACCCAATACCAGATTGAATTTATTTGCAGGAGCGGATTTGTATTTTTCAACAGCTTCCGGTGTTACAATGGAAGTTGTTATGCCAAAATTATCAATGGCTTGTTGTAATGTTAAGCCATCCACTCTATATACTGATGTGTCAATCAATCCGGCTTTGCTTAATTCCGTCATGATGCCGATAATTCCACCGGCCCGGTTGACATCTTGTATATGATATTTTTGTGTATTGGGAGCAACTTTGCAAAGGCAAGGAGTTTTGCGTGAAAGTCTGTCGATATCATCCATTGTGAAATCAACTCCGGCTTCCTGTGCGATTGCCAATAAATGTAGTACGGTGTTGGTTGATCCCCCCATCGCAATATCTAAAGTCATTGCGTTCAGGAATGCAGCGCGATTGGCAATGCTTCTGGGGAGAACTGTTTTGTCTCCTTTTTCGTAGTATTTGTATGCATTTTCAACAATTAATTTTGCTGCTTCGGCAAACAATTGTTTGCGGTTTTTATGAGTGGCAACAATTGTTCCGTTTCCGGGTAAAGCTAAGCCGATGGCCTCATTCAAACAATTCATGGAATTAGCCGTAAACATTCCTGAACAAGAACCGCAGGTGGGACATGCTGCTCTTTCCAGGCGATCAATTTGTTGATCGTCAATTGATTCGTCGGCGCTTTGAACCATTGCGTCAATCAAATCGTAATGTTTACCATCCAGATTTCCGGCTTCCATAGGTCCTCCGGAAACAAAAATCGCAGGAATATTCAAACGCATTGCTGCCATTTGCATGCCGGGAGTGATTTTGTCGCAATTGCTGATACAAATCATGGCATCGGCGCAATGAGCATTGACCATGTATTCGACACTATCGGCAATCAAGTCTCGTGAGGGTAGGGAGTATAGCATGCCACCATGGCCCATCGCAATGCCGTCGTCTATGGCAATCGTATTAAATTCTGCAGCAAAACAACCCAGTTTCTCTATTTCGGCTTTGACAAATTGACCGATTTCATGCAAATGAACATGCCCGGGAACAAATTGTGTGAATGAATTGACAATAGCAATCAAGGGTTTTCCCATTTGCTCGTCTTTCATTCCGTTAGCTCTCCATAATGAACGGGCTCCGGCCATTCTGCGACCTTGTGTGCTTGTTTGGCTGCGTAATTGTTTCATCTGTAAATTTTGTGTAAAGATAGACTTTTATAATAAAAAAGCCTTTCTCTTTTGATTAGAGAAAGGCCTATATGATATCCTTATTGATTTAGTTTACTCCATATGCCTTCCTCATTATCCTCTGACTAGCAGAATAATGACGACTAACAAATTAATTAGAGTAAATAAATTTTTCATTTTATTTTCAAAATTGAGCAGCAAAAATACAAGCTTATTTTTAAATGGACAAACAATTTCGATATTTTTTCTGTTTTTTTATAATAAAACGAAATAAATATATGCTAAAAACAATGAAATTAATATTTTACAAGAATTGAAAAATCATTTTATGACATATATTCTAAAAAAACAAAATGGTTATTTTTTTATCATTTTCCCTGAGATGTTATTTCCCGATTTTGTATGAAATGAGTAAATATAAGTTCCTTTAGGAAGATCTTTTATTTCAATAATATCCTCCCTGAGTTGGATCTTTTTTGTTTGGATAACTTCCCCGTTGCTGTTTACTATTTTAAACGAAGCAGGATAGTCTATGTCTGATAAATAGATACTATTGTTTGTTACTGTCACCAAAGATCTGGGAGGTGTTTTTTGCAAATCGGATGTTGCGATATTATTTCCTTCAAACTGAATAGTTTGCCCGGCGACCAGCCGGTCGCAAACAATCTTGAATTCGGGATTGTCTCCACCGGATTTGACCAGATATTCTTTTTCTTCATTCGGAAGAAGATTTTTTAAAGATTCTGAAGATTTGACTCCATTTACGGAAACATATGCATCATAATAAATCGGGGCGATACCGATATTCTTTATTACTACTTTTGATTCGGAATCTGAAGCTTTGAAACTTATTAATTTGAATTTGTATCCGCTTGCCATGCTTGCCTGTTTAATTCTTGTCATATCTTGATATTCGGATTGGTCATTTCCGATCATATAAGAAATATGAAATTGGGAAGCAGCTTGTTCGTAAGTTTGTCCTCTCCAACCACCCGGATTTAACACTCCTTTTTGATCTGCTGTTGTATAATAATTAAATTCTCCTCCGCAAGGAGATTTTTTATATCTGTCTGTTCCAAAAAATATCCAATTGGGTTTATTTTCCTCATCATGTTTTTCGCACATAAACGAATCATCAAATAGTCCGAAATTCAGATTTTTCAGATTCGAAGATGCTGCTATTGGCGAATAATCTTCATCGGCGGCATCAATAGATATGCTCCACGGAGTATCTCGGAATATTGTGTCCATGTGAGTTAAAAAAGTTTTTTGATATTCTTTGGAAGGAAATCCTATTCCTACGATTTTTTCATTTTTATAAGTTTTGTTATTAAAAGAAAAAGAACCATCCCATGTATGATATTCAGCCCATAATCCGAATCCGGTTTGAACAAATGCCAAACGAGGGTCATTATCATATTTTTCTGCGAATTTTTTATAGAATTCTTTTGCAAAATTTTGTAATTCAGTTGATCTCCAATCCGGAAAATAGCATTCATTGCCATCTGCTTTTCCCTTAAACTCGGTATACCCGGTTGAATTTTTGATATAATCGGGAACTGTTGTTTTTCCGTCATGTAAAGAACGGTTTTGAGGATCTTGGGGGTAAGTAAAATAAAAACGGACGATGGCCTGATGCTTCCTGGATGAAATGTCATTCAATAAATTTTCCATTACAGTCCAATCGTAATCGTCTTTTCCTTTCACAATATCATTATATTTCATGTATGAAAATTCTAATGATATGGCATCAGTTGAATTGTGTTCGGTGTTATCACTCCAAAGTACGATTCCTGTCATTGGTTGGACAGCTGTTATTTCACCGGCTATCTGAATATCCCGGAATGTTTGCCCCTGTAAGGGTGTAATCAGGTTTGCAAGGGAAAAAAGAACAAATAGGGTTTTAATTGATTTTTCCATTAAGGGTATTTTTTAAGTTATTATTGATATTATCGGGAAAATATCTTTTAAAAAAAAGACCCATAGGGAAAACCAAATTTTAATTTTCCCTATGGGTGTATATCAAGCCAAAACATTATCCTACATATTCGTCGGAAACTGATATTTTTTTTCTTCCTTTGGCGCGGCGTGAAGCCAAAACACGACGTCCATTGGCTGTTGCCATTCTGGAACGGAACCCATGTTTGTTTTTTCTCTTCCTGTTAGAGGGTTGAAATGTCCTTTTCATTATTGTAATATTTTTATGTTATTATTTTCCAGTCAATTTGGGTCGCAAAGATAAGGTCTTTTTTTCAATAAACAAACGGTTACTTTGTTTTTTTGGTTGAAATAACTATTTTTGCAATCTAAAAAAGAAAATAATTAATAATTTATGGCTACTACAGCAGATTTTAGAAACGGGATGTGTATTGACTTGGATGGACAATATTATTACATCGTTGAGTTTCTACACGTAAAACCCGGAAAAGGCGCTGCTTTTGTCCGGACTAAACTCCGGAATGTAACTACCGGCAGGGTGCTTGAAAAAACATTTAACTCAGGCGTTAAAGTGGATGAAGTCCGGATTGAAAGACGCCCATACCAATATCTTTACCAAGATGATATGGGATATAATTTCATGAATAATGAAACTTTTGAACAAATTTCAATAGCAAAAGATCTGATTACAGGTGTGGATTTTCTGAAGGAAGGAGATACTGCCGATGTGGTTATCCATGCTGATTCCGAAACAGTGCTTTACGCAGAACTTCCCGCTCATGTTGTATTGGAAATCACTTATACGGAACCGGGATTGAAAGGCGACACTGCAACAAACACTTTGAAACCCGCAACAGTGGAAACGGGAGCAACCGTACGTGTTCCTCTTTTTATCAATGAAGGAGAAAAAATCAAAGTTGACACAAGAGACGGATCTTATGTTGAAAGAGTGAGATAATTTGGTTACGAGTTACAGGTTACAAATTTTATCACTTGTAACTTGTAACTTGTAACCCGTAACTTGTAACCATTAACGATTAGCTATGAACAGACTTCGAATCAAAGATTTAGCGGAAGAAGATCGTCCGCGCGAAAAATTCCTTCTTAAAGGCATCTCTTCACTTTCCGATGCCGAGCTTCTGGCAATTTTAATCGGGTCAGGTAATCAGACAGAAACAGCAGTTGAACTATCCCGCCGGATATTAAAATCTGCAGATGATAATCTGAATGAATTGGGAAAATACGACCTCAAGCGTTTAACATCCAATTTCAAAGGCATTGGAGAAGCCAAGGCAATTACAATCATTGCCGCATTGGAATTGGGAAAACGCCGGAAAATTTCAGAAATTCCACAAAAAAGGAAAATCACAGGAAGCCAGGATATTTATCAGATCTTTTATCCCTTACTCATTGATTTACAACATGAAGAATTTTGGATTCTTCTTCTTTCCCGTTCCAACCATGTTATCAATAAAATAAAAATCAGCCAGGGAGGAGTTTCCGAAACGGCGGTCGATGTTAAATTGATATTAAAAGAAGCAGTACTATCATTGGCTTCAGGAATGATATTGGTTCATAATCATCCTTCCGGAAATATGAGACCCAGTCGTCCGGATGATTTGTTGACACAAAAAATAGCCGAAGGAGCCCGGTTTTTAGATATTGTAGTGCTGGACCATATTATTATTTGTGAAAAAGGTTATTATAGTTATGGAGATGAAGGAAGAATGTGATATATTTGAAACAATTTTAACCACATATTTTATGAAACATGTTGTATTTGCCTTTCTTTTCCTGTTTAATTTGGTTTCTTGTCAGGCTCAAACTTCAGGAAAGAAAGGATCCGAACCCGAAAGCACTGTCAATAGATTGCAATTAAAAGCTGATTCTGCTTTCACTTATTGTAAAGCAAATAAAATGGACACAACTTTCTGCATTTTGATAGATATGAAAATCCATTCGGGTAAGAACCGGATTTTTGTGTGGGATTTTGCAGGAGAAAAAATACTGTATACAGGTTTGTGTTGTCATGGGGTGGGTGGTGAAAGCACTGGTTCCCAACCTGTTTTCAGCAACAAACCAGGAAGCAATTGCACTTCGTTAGGTAAATATAAAATCGGAATAAGTTCATATAGTCAATGGGGAATCAATATACACTACAAGCTTCATGGACTGGAAAAAACGAATAATAAAGCTTTTGAAAGAATTGTTGTATTACACTCACATAAACCGGTTCCTTCGAGAGAAATTTACCCTTTTCATTTGCCGTTAGGATGGAGTCTGGGCTGTCCTGTTGTTTCCGATGATATGATGAGGAATTTAGACTATAAACTGAAGGGAACAAAAAGATCGGTTTTACTTTGGATATATTATTAGTGCTTACTACCTTTGCCTGGATAATTAAAAATCAAGATACAATGAAATTTACTCAGCTTTGTCTGTCCATATTCGAACAATCTATTGCCGATTATCATAAAAATGATGACGTGGATACACCTATCAACAATCCTTTTCCCGTTAAATCTATTGAATATTATTTATATCTGAAAAATTGGATAGATACTGTTCAATGGCATTTGGAAGATATAATCCGCGACCCGAATATTGATCCGGCTAAAGCATTGGAAATCAAACGGAGGATAGACAAATCCAATCAGGACAGAACCGATCTGGTTGAATTGATTGACAGCTATTTCCTGGACAAATATAAGGATGTACAGATCAAACCGGATGCGAAGATCAACACTGAAAGTCCGGCCTGGGCAATCGACAGGCTCTCGATCCTCGCATTGAAAATCTACCATATGCAATTAGAAACCGAGCGAACAGATGTAAATCAGAATCACTTAGATCAATGCATTGCGAAACTCAACATTTTAAAAGAGCAAAATATAGATCTACCCACTGCTATCGATGATTTATTACTGGATATTGAAGCCGGGAATAAATACATGAAAGTCTATAAACAGATGAAAATGTATAATGACCCCAATCTGAATCCGGTTCTTTACGGAAATAAATGACGGAAAAAGACAATATTTTAGTGATGAGGCTTTCATCCCTTGGAGATGTGGCCATGACTATTCCTGTAATTTATTCAGTAGCTTTAAAATATCCTCAAAATATATTTTATGTACTGACAAGAAAAAATTTTGCTCCTTTGTTTTTGAATCATCCACAGAATGTAAAGATGATTCCTGCCGATTTTCCGGGAAAACATAAAGGAATCTGGGGATTGATTAAAATATTGTTCAGTGTCCGTAAATACAATATTACACACGTTGCCGATCTTCACAATGTATTAAGAACCCGCTTCATCCGTTTTATCCTTCGTTTATCTCTGAAAGATATTTCATATATAGACAAAGGGAGAGACGAAAAAAAGAAATTAACACAGAAAGAAAACAAAATATTTAGCCCGTTGAAAACAACTTTTCAACGATATATTGAAGTTTTTGAAAAACTGGGATTTGAATATTCTCCTCATTTTACATCCGTATTTGAAGGAATCTCCCGTGATTTTTCCATTCTATCCAAATATCACATTCCGGACAAAAAAGAAGTATGGATAGGCATCGCACCATTTGCTAAACACCGGGAAAAAACATACCCTCCGGAAAAAATGGAAATTGTGTTGAAAAAACTACAAGCCAACCAAGACTACACTATTTTTCTTTTCGGAGGAAAAGGAAATGAAGAAAAAACTCTTCAAAAGTGGGCCAAAGATTATCCCAATGTAATTTGCATAAGCGGAAAAATGGATTTGGATGACGAACTCCTCCTGATTTCTCATTTGAATGTTATGTTGACAATGGATTCAGCCAACATGCATTTAGCCTCTTTGGTTAATGTGCCCGTTGTTTCTGTTTGGGGAGCCACTCATACCTATGCCGGATTTCATGGTTGGAATCAGGATCCTGAAAATATCGTAGAAATAGATTTGAATTGCCGTCCCTGCTCTGTATTTGGAAATAAACCTTGCTTTAGAAAAGACTACGCATGTATGATGGGAATTGATCCCGAACTCATTTACAAGAAAATAAGAAATAATATAGAACTTCTGTTGAAATAACAAGAGTTCAATAGAAAATAAATTTATGCACAACTTTTCTGTTCTTCACTTTCTTTTTTAATTTTGCATCGTATTTAATGTAAAATTCATTATGACAGAAATTCAACAACTTTCAGAACTGATAGATTCAATGAAAACCCAACTCTATCAGGTACGGGAAGAAGAACTTATACCTCTTTCTTTTTTCAGCAAATCGTATGATACACTGAAGAAAATGAATCATATGTTGCATGTATTGGAAGAGGCGCAGATTGAAAAAATGGATCGCCAGTTCCAAAAACATAAAGAGATGATGGCTGCAGAAGTTTTTTCTCCGGAAAACAGCATTGTCTCAACAGAAGAAGAATATGTTTCAAAGCCCGAAGACGAACCTTTACCATTTTTAATCGATGAACCTGTTTCAGAGCCGGATCCGGTAATTGAACCTGAGCCAATCATCGAACCTAAGCCGATTATTGAATCGGAACCAATTATTGCGCCTGAGCCAATCATTGAACCAGAATCAATTATTGAGTCCGAGCCAATCATTGAACCAGAACCGATTATTGAGTCCGAGCCAATTATTGAGTCCGAGCCAATTATCGAATCGAAAACCAATAAGTTGATTGAAGATCCGAAACAACCGGAAAAAATATTTTTTCATGAAGTTCTGGAGAAAAAACTCGTTACCGATTTAAGAAAAGCAATCTCTTTAAACGAACGTTTTCGTTTCCAACGAGAACTTTTTGGCGGAAGTTTCGAAAGCCTGGATAAAGCTTTGAATGATTTGAATCAACAATCTGATATAGAGGCCGCCATGCAGTATATTGGAAATAATTTCCAATGGAACTTCAAATCAGATGTTGCTACTGAATTTATTTTGTTGGTAAAAAAACGATTTGAATAAAAAATTAAAATGGCCAAACTATACATCGTCCCTACTCCTGTGGGTAATCTGGAAGATATGACTTTCAGAGCGATCCGTATTTTGAAAGAAGTCGATTTAATTTTGGCCGAAGATACAAGAACTACCGGAATCTTGTTAAAACATTTTGAGATACAAAACAAAATGTCATCACACCATAAATTCAATGAACATCGTACGGTCGAAACCATTGCATCACGGATTAAAGCCGGAGAAAATATAGCTTTAGTGTCGGATGCCGGTACACCCGGAATTTCCGATCCCGCATTTTTATTGGTAAGAGAATGTATAAATGCCGGTGTGGGAGTGGAATGCCTGCCCGGAGCGACCGCATTTGTTCCTGCGTTAATCAATTCCGGTTTACCGATTGATAAGTTTTGTTTTGAAGGATTTCTTCCTCAGAAAAAAGGAAGGCAAACGCTATTAAAAAAACTTTCAACGGAATATCGTACATTTGTACTCTATGAATCTCCTTACAGAATCCTAAAAACACTTACGCAATTATCTGAATACTTGGGAAATGAAAGAAGAGTTTCCATTTCCCGTGAGATCTCAAAATTCTATGAAGAAACCCTGAGAGGAACTTTAAATGAAATGATTGATCATTTTTCCGTGAACGAACCCAAGGGCGAATTTGTTATAATTGTTGAAGGTAAAAATAGAGAATAGTGACGAAGTGACGGGATGACAAATAGCGATCTGAAAAACAGTCACTCGTCACATCATCACTTGTCACTA
Organism: Bacteroidales bacterium; assembly: GCA_031553435.1. Lineage (GTDB taxonomy): Bacteria > Bacteroidota > Bacteroidia > Bacteroidales > Azobacteroidaceae > JAVBLQ01. The sequence goes on from JAVBLQ010000059.1 coordinate 28,990, forward strand.
AAATATTATTAATTAAAAATGAAAAATATGAAAAGGAAGTTAGTGTTAGGATGCCTCAGTGCCTGTGTTGCCTTGTTGATGGTTTCTTGCGAAAGTAATCAAAAAAATAATGAAGAGGTTCAAAGATTACAAGCCGTTAACGATTCTTTGAAACTGGAACAAGATAAAACCTCCTCAGAATTGAACGACATGCTTTCGCTTGTAAACGAAATCGACGGTAATTTTCAAAAAATAAAAGAAGCAGAAAACTATTTGACAGTACAATCTGCTAAAGGTGGAGAATTAAATCCATCCACACGAGATAGAATCAATGCCGATATGAAATTATTGGCGGAAACTCTCACCAAAAACAAAGAACAACTGGCTAAATTGCAATCACAATTGAAAAACAGCAAAGTAAATTTGGGTGAACTGCAAAAAACAATCGATCGTTTGAATACGGAAATGGATCAGAGAGCAGTAATGATAGCTTCTTTGCAGGAAGAACTTGCCAAAAGAGACATCAGAATTGCCGAATTGGACGAGGCTGTGAGCGTTTTGGCTGTTAAATCAGCAGCACAGGATGTTGTGATTGATACCCAGGATAAAGAATTGAACACCGCTTATTATTGTTTTGGAACCTCCAAAGAATTGAAAGAACAAAAAATCCTGAGTGGCGGCGGATTTTCTTCTGTGAAAACAATGGATGGAGATTTCAATAAAAATTATTTCACTAAAATAGATGTCCGTAACTTCAAGTCATTATCATTGCATGCAAAAAAAGCAGAGATGAGAACAAAACATCCGGCAGGATCTTATGAACTAGTAAAAGACAGTGAAGGCGAATATGTATTAAAAGTTTTAGATACAAAAAATTTCTGGAGCTTAAGTAAATACCTGGTAGTAGAAGTAAGCCTTTAAAGAATCAAGAATGAAGAGTGGAGAATTAAGAATGAAAAAAATCTTAGTTCTTCACTCTTAGTTTTTCACTTTTAACTCTTAACAAAAATGCTTCCCAACCAACGGCGAGAGAAAATCCTGGAATTAATTCAGGAAGATGGTCAAGCTAAAGTCATTGACTTAAGCAGATTGTTTAAAGTGACGGAAGTAACTATCCGGCAAGATCTGGAGCGCTTGGAAAAAGATGGCTATATCCTTCGCGAACATGGAGGAGCTTATCTGAAAAATGTCAACTCAAATGTACGAAACCTTACATTACAGAACCAGGACTATCTTGAAGAAAAAACAATGATTGCTCGCAAAGCCATCGAATTTATTCATGATGGAGATACGATCATCCTAGATTCCGGTTCTACTACTACGGAAATCGCCAAATTACTCACCGGATACAATAATTTGACAGTTATTACCAATGCTTTGAATATTGCAATCATACTTGGCGCTGAGCTAGGTATCAATGTGGTAGTCACAGGAGGTGAATTCAAAGCCCCTACATTATCATTAACCGGACAGAAAGCAGCTGATTTTTTTCATAATCTGCATGTTGATAAATTGTTTCTTGCAACTGCAGGCATTACCTTAAAATCAGGATTAACCTATCCGGGAATCAGTGATATCTGTGTCAAAAGAGCTATGATAGAATCTGCTGACGAAATATTTCTGGTAGCAGACTCTTCTAAAATAGGTAAAAGTGCATTTGCCAGTCTGGGAGCTCTATCCCTGATTCATTATTTAATCACGGATTCCAAAATCAAGGAAGAAGACATCCGTTGGTTAAAAAACTATGATGTGAGATTCTTGATTGCAGAATAATTAAAACTATTTATTGCCATGTTTTCAACCTTCAACAAATTGATAATATAAATCAATCTTGATGATCTACACAACATAATAGTTTCCTGATTATGAATTTTAGAACAGAACTCATCATTTCTCCATCCGATTTTAAACTTAGCCATTATGACAAAATCCTGACAATAGGATCTTGTTTCACAGAAAATATAGGACTGAAATTAGAAAAATCAGGTTTTCAAACAGATATCAATCCGTTTGGCATATTATACAATCCTTTGTCCGTAGCATCGGCAATAGAAACTTTGATTTCAAGAAAATTATTTTCACAAGATGATATATTTGAATATCAGGGTAAATATCACAGTTTCAGTCATCACAGCAAATTCTCAGCATCAACTCCGGATGAATGTTTGAAAAATATAAATGAGAAAATTACTTTTTCGTCCGGATATCTGCACAAAACATCATTATTAATTGTAACTTTTGGAACATCATATATATATAAGCTAAAAGAAACAGATCAATTAGTCTCTAATTGTCACAAATTGCCGGCCAATCATTTTTTATATCAACGATTGGATATAAATGAGATAGTTTCAGCTTGGGATCAACTGTTATATTCTTTATCGGAAATAAATCCGGAAATCAAAATATTAATGACAGTAAGTCCCATCCGGCATTGGAAAGATGGGGCCCATGAAAATCAAATCAGCAAATCGATTCTTTTACTTGCAATTGAAGAATTATCACAAAAATATCCCTTTATCCGCTATTTCCCTGCATATGAAATTGTATTAGATGATCTGAGAGATTATCGTTTTTATGCCGAAGACATGTTGCATCCATCATCATCTGCAGTTGATTATATCTGGGAAAAATTTGGACAGACATATTTTAGCGCAGAAACAATAAAAGAAGTTAAAAAATATCAGGAGATCAGGCAAGCGCTCGATCACAAACCTTTTAATCCCGATTCCGAAGAATATAAATCATTCCTTTCTCAGAAAACTTTGCAACTCAACGATTTTGTAAAAAAATACAGGGAAGATTATTTGTAAAATTCTTATTCTTTTATTATCTTTGCACCGTTTTTTCGCGGTAAAAATGCTGATTTTTTAAATAATCGATTGATTATTCAAAAAATACTCGTATTTTTGCAGCCCAAAATTGTATAAAAAGAGAAAATTAAAATAATTAAAACAAAGAATTAAAAGTTCAAAAAATGCCTACAATTCAACAATTAGTGAGAAAAGGAAGGGCAACTTTGGAAGTAAAAGGTAAATCTCCGGCTCTTGACGCATGTCCTCAAAGACGTGGTGTTTGTGTTCGTGTATATACCACAACTCCTAAGAAACCTAACTCGGCAATGCGTAAAGTGGCAAGGGTTCGTTTGACAAACCTGAAAGAAGTAAATGCCTATATTCCTGGTGAAGGACACAATTTGCAAGAACACTCTATCGTATTGGTGAGAGGTGGTCGTGTTAAAGACCTTCCTGGTGTGCGTTATCATATTGTACGCGGAACATTGGATACAGCAGGTGTAAATGGCCGTACTCAAAGACGCTCAAAATATGGTGCCAAACGTCCTAAAGCAGGTAAAGCTCCGGCTGCTCCGGTAAAAGGAAAAGGTAAAAAATAATTTACATTACACATTAAACTAAGTATTTATTAATCAAGTTTAAGTTTTTTGGACAAGCATATAAATAATTAAGAATTAAAAATTAAGAATTAAAAATTAAGGCCGTGAGGTCATTTTCAATCTTCAATTTTCAATTTTCAATTAGAAAAGGTTGAGTAAACGGTTCGGAGGAACTTGTTGAAGACACAAGCAACCAAAAACAAAAACATTAATTTTTTAGCAATGAGAAAAGCAAAACCAAAAAAGAGACAGATCCTTCCGGATCCTGTTTACGGTGATGTAAAGGTTACAAAATTTGTAAACCACTTGATGTATGATGGCAAAAAAAGTGTTGCCTTTGACATCTTCTATTCCGCATTGGAAACTGTAAAGGCTAAAATGCCTAATGAAAATAAATCCCCTCTCGAAATCTGGAAACACTCATTAGAAAACATCACTCCACTCGTTGAAGTAAAATCACGCCGTATCGGAGGAGCCACATTCCAGGTACCTACAGAAATCAGACCAGATCGCAAAGAATCAATCTCAATGAAAAATATGATTGCCTATTCACGTAAAAGAGGAGGTAAAAGTATGGCTGATAAATTGGCTGCAGAAATCGTAGATGCATTCAATAATCAGGGAGGATCATTCAAGCGTAAAGAAGATATGCACAGAATGGCTGAAGCCAACAGAGCTTTCGCTCAATTCAGATTTTAATTAATTAGCTACAAGGTAAAATGGCAAAAGGTTCAGATCAACAACTAAAATATACAAGAAACATGGGCATCATGGCACACATCGATGCCGGAAAGACTACGACCTCAGAGCGTATTCTTTTCTATACCGGTCTTACACACAAGATCGGCGAAGTGCATGATGGTGCCGCAACAATGGACTGGATGGAACAGGAACAGGAACGTGGTATTACCATTACTTCCGCTGCTACAACAGCCACATGGAAATATAATAATCAACCATACAAAATTAACTTGATTGACACTCCGGGACACGTTGACTTTACTGTCGAAGTAGAGCGTTCTCTTCGTATCCTTGATGGAGCTGTCGCTGCCTTCTGTGCAGTGGGAGGTGTTGAGCCTCAATCTGAAACTGTATGGCGTCAGGCAGACAAGTATAACGTGCCTCGCATCGGTTATGTAAACAAAATGGACCGTTCGGGTGCAAACTTTTTTGAAGTAGTTCGTCAGGTAAAAGAGGTGTTGGGAGCAAATCCTTGCCCGATTCAAATTCCAATTGGAGCCGAAGAAACCTTCAAAGGAGTTATTGACCTGGTAAGAATGAAAGCGATTCTTTGGCATGATGAAACAATGGGAGCTGATTATTCTGTAGAAGAAATCCCGGCACAATTAGTAGACGAAGCCAATGAATGGAGAGAGAAAATGCTTGAAGTATTAGCTGAATGCGATGATGATTTGATGGAAAAATATTTTGATGATCCTTCAACCATCACAGACGATGAAATTCGTACTGCTATCCGCAAAGGAACTCTTTCCATGCAAATCAATCCGATGATTTGCGGATCTTCTTTCAAAAACAAAGGTGTACAGTGTCTTTTGGATGCAGCTTGCGCTTATCTTCCAAGTCCTGTTGATACTCCGGCTATCGAAGGTCACGATCCTGATGATGCTGAAAAAATAATCGTTCGTCATCCGAGCTCAGAAGAGCCTTTGGCTGCTTTGGCATTTAAAATTGCAACAGACCCATATGTAGGCCGTCTTTGTTTCTTCCGTGTATATTCCGGAGAATTGGAAGCCGGCTCTTATGTTTACAATTCCCGTTCAGATAAGAAAGAACGTATTTCCCGCTTATTCCAGATGCACTCCAACAAACAAAACCCGAAAGATTTTATTGGTTGTGGAGATATAGGTGCTGGAGTAGGATTTAAAGACATCCGTACCGGAGACACTTTGTGTGACGAAAATAATCCGATTATTCTTGAATCAATGGACTTCCCTGCTCCGGTTATCGGAATTGCAGTTGAACCTAAAACTCAAAAAGACCTGGATAAATTAGGTATCGGTTTGGGTAAATTAGCTGAAGAAGATCCAACATTCACAGTTAAAACCGATGAAGAAACTGGCCAAACTGTAATTAGTGGTATGGGTGAGCTTCACTTGGAAATCATTATTGACCGTTTGAGACGTGAATTCAAAGTAGAATGTAATCAAGGTCGTCCGCAAGTTTCCTACAAGGAAGCAATTACCAAAGAAGTTGAACTTCGCGAAACTTATAAAAAACAAACGGGAGGTCGTGGTAAATATGCAGACATGATTGTTCGTGTAGGTCCTGCTGATGCTGACTTTGAAGGCGATCTGCAATTTGTTGACGAAGTAAAAGGAGGTAATATTCCTAAAGAATACATCCCTTCTATCCAAAAAGGATTCCAACGCGCCATGAAAAATGGTGTTCTTGCCGGATATGCTTTAGATAAACTGAAAGTTACCGTAGTTGATGGTTCTTATCACCCCGTTGACTCAGATCAATTGTCTTTCGAAATTTGTGCAATTCAAGCATTCAAAAGTGCATCCGAAAAAGCAGATCCTAAATTGATGGAACCAATCATGAAAATTGAAGTGGTAACCCCGGAAGAAAGCATGGGAGATGTAATCGGTGACTTGAACAAACGTCGCGGACAAGTGGAAGGTATGGAATCAAGTCGCACAGGCGCTCGTATTGTTAAAGCAAAAGCACCGTTGGCAGAAATGTTCGGCTATGTAACAGCCTTACGTACAATTACTTCTGGTCGTGCAACTTCAACAATGACTTTCTCTCATTACGAAGAAGTTTCCGGATCCATTGCAAAACAAGTTCTTACAGAAGTGAAAGGACGTGTAGATTTGATAAAATAGTGACAAGTTACAAGTTACGAGTGACAAGGTTTTGCTCGTAACTTTACTTGCCTTAGATAAATGTAATTAAAGAGTGTAGGAGTCTTGGAGGATATGGCTCTTTCTTGTAACCTGTCACTCGTCACTTGTAACTAAAAAAACAATGAGCCAAAAAATCAGAATTAAATTAAAATCTTACGATTACAACTTGGTAGACAAATCTGCCGAAAAAATCGTAAAAACAGTAAAAGCCACTGGAGCTGTAGTAAGCGGACCAATTCCACTTCCTACTCACAAACGTATTTTCACAGTAAACAGATCAACATTTGTGAATAAAAAGTCTCGTGAACAATTCGAACTTTCTTCATTCAAAAGATTGATCGATATTTACAGTTCAACTGCAAAAACTGTAGATGCTCTGATGAAGTTGGAATTACCCAGCGGAGTAGAAGTAGAGATTAAAGTATAGAAAACGGTTACGAGTTACGAGTTACAAGTTACGAGTTTGTCGGCATTTGTTTCGTAGTTCGTTTCTGAAAAAACAGTTAATAAAAAAGAGCTCTGCGATTTGCGGTTCTTGTAACTCGTAACTCGTAACTTGTAACTAAAATTTAAGTGAAATGCCAGGATTAATTGGAAAAAAAATCGGAATGACATCCGTTTTCAGTGCCGATGGAAAAAATCTTCCATGCACTGTTATCGAAGTAGGTCCTTGTGTTGTTACTCAAGTTAAAACCATGGAAAATGATGGTTATGAAGCTGTTCAGATCGGATTTCAGGAAAAGAAGGAAAAACACACCACTCAACCTGAAATGGGACACTTCAAAAAAGCTGGAACAACACCAAAGAGACACTTGGCCGAGTTCAAAAAACAAGGAGATTACAAACTTGGAGATGTAATCACAGTCGATTATTTTGACGGCGAAATTTATGTAGATGTTATCGGAACATCTAAAGGTAAAGGATTTCAAGGTGTTATGAAACGCCATAACTTTAAGGGAGTTGGAGAAGCTACGTTAGGTCAGAGTGACCGTCAGCGTCACCCAGGTTCTATCGGTGCATGTTCTTATCCTGCAAAGGTTTTCAAAGGTACACGCATGGCCGGACAATTGGGTAATGAGAGAGTTACCGTACAAAACCTCCAGATAATTAAGTTGATTCCGGAACATAATCTTATGTTAATTAAAGGTTCTGTTCCAGGAGCAAAAGGTTCAATCGTATTAATTGAAAAATAATGGAATTAAGTGTATATAACATCAAAGGTGAAGACACCGGAAAAAAGGTGACACTCAATGATTCTATCTTTGGAATTGAACCCAACGACCATGTTATTTACTTGGATGTAAAACAGTATATGGCTAACAAACGCCAGGGAACTCATAAATCTAAAGAAAGAAGTGAAATGTCTGGAAGTACACGCAAGCTCGGCCGCCAGAAAGGTGGAGGAGGAGCTCGTCGTGGCGATATTAACTCTCCGGTATTAGTAGGAGGAGCACGTGTTTTTGGCCCTAAACCAAGAGACTATAGCTTCAAATTGAATAAAAAAGTAAAAGCATTGGCTCGTAAATCTGCGTTATCTTACAAAGCCAAAGAAAATGCAATTACTATCGTTGAAGATTTTTCTTTTGAAAAACCTAAAACAAAAGACTTCGTAGCTTTTGCTAAAAGTCTCAAAATCAACGATCAAAAAATTCTGTTAGTATTGAACGAAAGAAATGATAATGTATATCTTTCTACTCGTAACTTACAAAAAACAAGTGTGATTACTGCTGCTGATTTGAATACATATAAAGTATTGGATGCTAAATGTCTTTTAATCACAGAAAGTTCACTTGCTGCGATAAATAATCTTTAATGAATAGGAGAATTTCAAATGGGAATTATAATTAAACCTATTGTAACGGAAAAACAAACAGCGATTACGGATAAATTTCCAACCCGCTATGGATTTCGTGTTTCTCCGGATGCAGATAAAGTACAAATAAAGAAAGCAATCGAAACGCTTTACGACGTTCAGGTTCAAAGTGTTAATACCATGAATTATAGCGGAAAACGCAAATCCAGATATACAAAATCCGGAGTTATTAATGGTAAAATGCCGGCTTTCAAAAAAGCAATTGTAACCTTGAAAGAAGGTCAAACAATAAACTTGTTTAGTAATATTTAAAAGTGATAAGTTATAAGTAATAAGTTTTAAGTTGGTTTATCCGACTTGAAACTTAAAACTTAAAACTTAAAACTTAAAACTTAAAATAAATGGGAATTCGCAAATTAAAGCCCACAACACCCGGGCAAAGACACAAGATTATTGGTACATTTGAAGAAATCACTGCTTCAGTACCAGAAAAATCTCTTGTAACAGGAGCAAGGCGTTCAGGTGGCCGCAATAACCAAGGTAAGATGACGATGCGTTACATTGGTGGTGGTCACAAAAAAAGATTTCGCTTAATCGACTTCAAGAGAAACAAAGATGGAGTTCCGGCAACAGTGAAGACAATAGAGTATGATCCAAATCGCTCTGCTCGTATTGCATTGTTGTACTATGCAGATGGTGCAAAAACTTACATTCTTGCTCCTAACGGATTGGCAGTCGGACAAACAGTACTTTCAGGTGCAGAAGTAGCTCCTGAAATTGGAAACTCTCTTCCGTTAGCAAATATTCCGATCGGTACGGTAGTTCATAATATCGAATTACGTCCGGGACAAGGAGCAAAAATGGTTCGTTCTGCAGGTACTTTTGCTCAAATTGTTTCAAGAGAAGGAACTTATGCTGTTATTAAGATGCCTTCCGGAGAAACCAGAAAAATTCTTTCTGCATGTAAGGCCACAGTAGGTAGTGTAGGTAATTCAGACCATGCTCTCGAAAAATCAGGAAAAGCAGGACGCACACGTTGGCTTGGCCGTCGTCCTCGTGTACGTGGAGTTGTAATGAACCCGGTTGATCACCCGATGGGTGGTGGTGAAGGACGTGCTTCCGGAGGTCACCCAAGATCACGCAAGGGATTGTATGCTAAAGGCTTGAAAACTAGAGCTCCTAAAAAACATTCTTCTAAATATATTATTGAAAGAAGAAAAAAATAACCTGATAAATTAGAGAAAATTATGAGTCGTTCGTTAAAAAAAGGTCCTTATATCAATGTCAAGCTTGAAAAGAAAGTACTGGGTATGAATGAATCCGGGAAGAAAGCTGTCATTAAGACTTGGGCAAGAGCTTCAATGATTTCGCCTGATTTTGTCGGGCATACAGTTGCAGTTCACAATGGAAATAAGTTTATTCCCGTTTATATTACAGAGAACATGGTAGGTCACAAGTTAGGTGAGTTTTCGCCCACTCGTACTTTCCGCGGTCATGCTGGTAACCGTAAAAAATAATAATGGGAATTATTGAATCTGAAACAAAAAAGAAACAATAAAATGGGTACTAGAAAAAAAGAAGCAGCCGACAAAAGGAAAGAAAACTGTAAGTCCATGTATTTCGCTAAATTGCGAGATGTTCCGACTTCTCCCCGCAAAATGCGTCTTGTTGCAGACATGATCCGGGGAATGGAAGCCTCCAGAGCCCTTGCAGTCTTACAGTTCTCTAACAAAGAAGCTGCTGCAAGAGTATATAAATTGCTTAAAGCCGCAATTGACAGTTGGGAACAAAAAAATCAGCGTAAGGCTGAAAATGGAGAATTGTATATAACATCTATAAGTGTAGACTCTGCAGGAATGTTAAAGAGAATGCGTCCAGCTCCACAAGGGAGAGGATACAGGGTTCGTAAACGTTCGAATCATGTAACCTTGTTTGTTGATACACTTAAATAAGTAAAACTATAATCAAATAAAAAAACGCTAATGGGACAAAAAACAAATCCGATAAGTAATCGTTTAGGGATCATCCGCGGATGGGACTCTAATTGGTATGGCGGCAGTGATTATGGTGATACTTTGTTGGAAGATAGCAAAATCCGTGAATATCTGAATGCTCGTCTTGCCAAAGCAAGTGTATCACGTGTAATCATTGAACGTACATTAAAATTAATCACGATAACAGTTTGCACAGCTCGTCCGGGTATCATCATTGGTAAAGGTGGACAAGAAGTTGACAAATTGAAAGAAGAATTAAAGAAAATTACCGACAAAGAAGTTCAAATCAACATCTTTGAAATCAAACGTCCGGAATTGGATGCCGTAATTGTTGCAAATAACATTGCCCGTCAGGTTGAAGGTAAGGTTGCTTATCGTCGTGCCGTAAAAATGGCTATTGCATCAACCATGAGAATGGGTGCGGAAGGAATCAAAGTAATGGTTTCAGGTCGTCTGAACGGAGCTGAAATGGCTCGTTCCGAAATGTATAAAGAAGGAAGAACACCTTTACACACATTTAGAGCTGATATAGATTATGCTTTGGGAGAAGCTTTGACAAAAGTCGGTCTGATTGGAATTAAAGTTTGGATCTGCCGTGGCGAAATCTATGGAAAAAAAGATCTGGCTCCTGCGTTTGCAGCATCCAAAGATTCTGCACGTAGAGGAGGAGGAAACGACAACAATTCTTCCAGAGGTGATCGTAATTTTAAGAGAAAAAAAAAGTAATTAAAACGGAAAGTTGAAAGTTGAAAGTTGAAAGTTGAAATAATAATTCAATTCTTAACTCTTAACTCTTAACGCTTAATTCGAAAGAAAATGTTACAACCGAAAAAGACAAAATTCAGAAGATCTCAAAAAGGTCGTATGAAAGGTAATGCCCAAAGAGGAAATCAGTTGGCATTCGGTTCTTTTGGCATAAAATCTTTGCAATCAAAATGGATTACAGGTCGTCAGATAGAAGCTGCTCGTATTGCTGTAACTCGTTATATGCAACGTCAAGGTCAGGTTTGGGTAAGAATATTCCCAGACAAACCGATTACCAAAAAGCCGGCTGAGGTACGTATGGGTAAAGGTAAGGGATCTCCTGAAGGATTCGTTGCTCCGATAACTCCAGGTAGAATTATTTTTGAAATAGAAGGAGTTTCCTTTGATATAGCTAAAGAAGCGTTGCGCTTAGCGGCTCAAAAGCTTCCTGTTACAACTAAGTTTGTGGTCAGACGTGATTACGATTATCAAAATCAAAATGTGTAATTATCATGAAAATTGCAGAAATTAGAGAATTAACAACCAAAGAGCTGAAGGAAAGAGTACAAGCTGAAACATTGGCATATGATCAGAAAGTCCTCAACCACAGCGTTTCTCCATTGGACAATCCTGCATCAATTACACAGTTGCGCAGAACTATTGCCCGTATGAAAACGGAATTACGCCAAAGAGAACTTAATAACAAATAATCATTGAGTCTGATGGAAAGAAATTTAAGAAAAGAAAGAATCGGAGTCGTTTCCAGTAACAAAATGGATAAATCCATCACGGTTGCAGTTAAATGGAAAGAAAAACACCCGATCTATGGAAAATTCGTGAATAAAACGAAAAAATTCCATGCTCATGACGAAAAAAATGATTGCAATATAGGTGATACTGTGAAAATCATGGAAACTCGTCCTTTGAGTAAAACCAAGAGATGGAGATTAGTAGAAATCATCGAAAGAGCTAAATAAAATGATACAACAAGAATCCAGACTTGTAGTTGCTGATAACAGTGGAGCACGTGAAGCAATGTGTATCCGTGTATTAGGTGGAACAAGAAGACGTTATGCTTCAGTGGGAGATGTGATCGTTGTTTCAATTAAGAATGTCATCCCCGCGAGTGATGTAAAAAAAGGTACAGTATCCAAAGCTATTATCGTACGTACTAAAAAAGAAGTACGCAGAGCTGATGGTTCGTATATTCGTTTCGATGACAACGCTTGCGTATTATTGAACAATGCGGGAGAAATCAGAGGAAGCCGTATCTTCGGTCCGGTTGCCAGAGAGCTTCGTGCTGTAAATATGAAAATTGTTTCACTTGCACCGGAAGTGTTATAAGAATTAATAATGAAAAATTAAAAATTAAAAGTTAAAAACCGGTTTTCAAACTTAGGCATTTTAATTCTTAATTCTTAATTCTTAATTAAAAAGAGATGAGTAAATTACATATTAAAAAAGGTGATGTTGTTTTCGTCAACGCAGGAGATGACAAAGGAAAAAAAGGCCGCGTCCTCCAAGTCCTTGTCAAAGAACAAAGAGCTCTTGTTGAAGGAGTCAATATAGTATCCAAGCATACTAAACCTAATAGTAAAAATCCTCAGGGAGGAGTTGAAAAGAAAGAAGCCCCTGTTCATATTTCAAACCTGAATGTGTTGGATCCGAAAACCGGAGCTCCAACTCGCATCGGTCGCAAGGAAAATGATAAGGGAAAGTTGGTTCGGATTTCTAAAAAATCAGGAGAGGAGATTAAATAATGAACAATACAGCCAGTCTAAAAAAAGAATATAAAGACAGGATTGTTCCTGCTCTGATGAAAGAGTTTTCATATACTTCTATCATGCAAGTTCCTGTCCTTAAGAAAATTGTTATTAATCAAGGATTAGGAGTTGCTGTTGCTGATAAAAAACTGATCGATGTTGCTGTTGCTGAATTAACAGCTATCACAGGGCAGAAAGCAGTTCCAACTTTATCTAAAAAAGATATATCAAATTTCAAATTGCGTAAAAAAATGCCCATCGGAGTAATGGTAACTTTGCGCAGAGAACAAATGTATGAGTTTTTGGAAAGATTAGTTCGTATAGCGCTTCCTCGTATCAGAGACTTCAAAGGAATTGAAGGAAAACTAGACGGAAGAGGTAATTATACACTCGGAATTGAAGAACAAATCATTTTTCCTGAAATAAATATTGATAATGTTACCAAAATATTAGGAATGAATATTACCTTTGTGACCTCTGCGCGAACAGATGAAGAAGGTTATGCCCTATTGAGAGAATGTGGTTTACCTTTTAAGAATGCTAAAAAAGACTAATATATATGGCTAAAGAATCAATGAAAGCCCGTGAGGTGAAAAGAGCCAAGCTGATTGCCAAATATGCAGAAAAAAGAGCTAAATTAAAAGCTGAAGGCAATTACGAAGCTTTACAAGCCCTTCCGAAGAATGCTTCTCCCATTCGTTTACACAATCGTTGTAAACTTACTGGACGTCCGAAAGGATATATGCGCCAATTTGGGATTTCCCGTATCCAGTTCAGGGAAATGGCTTCTGCTGGATTAATCCCAGGCGTTAAAAAAGCTAGCTGGTGAGAATGAAGTTAAGAATTAAAAACTAAGAATTAAGAATTTTTTAATTCTTCACTCTTAGTTCTTCATTCTTAACTCAAAATATAGAGTTCGTTAAATATTGTCCGGAAGTCCGGATCAATTTAATTTCAAATTTATGACAGATCCAATTGCAGACTATTTGACCAGGTTGAGAAATGCCATTCAAGCTAAACACAGAGTGGTGGAAATTCCTGCGTCAAATTTGAAAAAAGAGATTACAAAAATTCTCTTAGACAAAGGCTACATTCTTAATTATAAGTTTGTAGAAGAAGGTCCTCAAGGTTCAATAAAAATTGCCTTGAAGTATGATCCGGTGAATAAAGTGAATGCTATCAAGAAACTTTTAAGAGTTTCTAAGCCGGGTTTACGTAAATATGCTGGTTATAAAGATATACCCAGAGTTTTGAATGGTTTAGGTATTGCTGTGCTTTCAACTTCCAAGGGTGTAATGACAGACAAGGAAGCGCGTGATCTGAAGATTGGCGGCGAAGTTTTGTGTTACGTTTATTAATAAAGGAGGAAAAAGTATGTCAAGAATAGGAAAATTACCCATTCAAATCCCAGCAGGAGTGACCTTTACAGTAAAAGATAATGTGGTCACTGTAAAAGGTCCGAAGGGCGAACTTACTCAAGCAGTAAATCCTGATATCAAGATTGAAGTAGAAAATGGAACAGCTTCCATTTCAAGACCATCCGATGAAAAAAATCATCGTGCACTTCATGGCTTGTACCGTTCTCTTATCAATAACATGGTAGTGGGCGTTTCTCAAGGTTACAAGAAAGAACTCGAATTGGTTGGTGTCGGATATCGTGCATCAAACAATGGAAATCTTCTTGAACTTTCTTTAGGTTATACTCACCCTATCATCATGCAGTTACCGAACGAAATCAAGTTGGAAACCAAGTCTGAGAGAAATAAAAATCCTCTTATTATCCTTGAGTCAGCAGATAAACAACTGGTAGGACAAGTATGTGCTAAGATCCGTTCATTCCGCAAGCCTGAGCCATACAAAGGTAAAGGAGTGAGATTTGTAGGTGAAGTTGTTCGTAGAAAATCTGGAAAATCTGCAGGTAAGTAAACATTTACGTAAACTGAAAAAGATATGACAAATAAGGAAATAAGAAGAATCAAAATAAAATACCGCATTCGTAATAAAATATCAGGAACAAACGAATGTCCGCGTTTAACTGTTTTTAGAAGCAATAAACAGATTTACGCTCAAGTAATTGATGATATTGCGGGAAGAACTCTTGCAGCTGCATCTTCTTTAGGATTAACTGAAAAAGTTGCCAAAAAAGAAATCGCTGCAAAAGTAGGTGAACTTATAGCAAAAAAATCCACAGAAGCAGGAGTCGAAAAAGTTATATTCGACAGAAACGGTTACCTGTATCATGGAAGAGTAAAAGAATTAGCAGATGCTGCACGTAAAGGCGGACTTAAATTTTAATAAACATGGCAGGAGTTAATAACAGAGTAAAGTCAACAAATGACTTGGAATTAAAAGACAGATTAGTTGCCATTAATCGTGTAACTAAGGTTACCAAAGGAGGACGTACTTTCAGTTTTGCAGCTATTGTTGTTGTCGGAAATGAAGATGGTATTGTTGGTTGGGGGTTAGGTAAAGCCGGTGAGGTAACTGCCGCAATTGCCAAAGCTGTTGAATCAGCTAAGAAAAACCTGATCAAAGTGCCCGTACATAAAGGAACTATTCCTCACGAACAAATTGCTCGTTTCGGAGGTGCAGAAGTGTTTATCAAACCTGCAACATTAGGAACCGGAGTAAAAGCCGGAGGTGCTATGCGTGCAGTGTTGGAAAGTGTCGGAATTACTGACGTTTTGGCTAAGTCAAAAGGATCTTCTAATCCGCACAACCTTGTGAAAGCTACTATTGCAGCATTAAATGAATTGAGAAGTCCGTTTATGGTCGCTCAAAACAGAGGTGTTTCTTTGGAAAAAGTATTTAAAGGATAATTGAGGAGGATAATAACATGGCAACAATTAAAATTAAGCAAGTTAGAAGCAGAATCGGTTGTCCCGAAAGACAAAAGAGAACATTGGATGCTCTCGGTCTCAGAAAAATGGGACGTGTAGTGGAACACGAAGAAACTCCAGCCATATTAGGTATGGTAGAGAAGGTGAAACACTTGGTTACAATTGAGAATTAAGAATTAAAAATTAAGAATTAAAAATTAAGATTGTTAAAATTACAGTCCGTATTTCTTAATTCTTAATTCCTCAACTCTTAATTCATTTTTAATTATTAATTATAAATTTTCAATTAAATATGAATTTATCTAATTTGAAGCCCAGTGCTGGATCTATTAAAACTCGTAAAAGAGTAGGTCGTGGACCTGGTTCAGGGTTAGGCGGGACTTCTACAAGAGGTCATAAAGGAGCAAAATCAAGATCCGGATATTCTCGCAAAATTGGTTTTGAAGGAGGACAAATGCCGATTCAACGCCGCTTGCCTAAATTTGGATTTAACAATATTAATCGTGTTGAATACAAAGCTATTAATATTGAGACTTTGCAAAAATTAGCAGACGCCCAAAATATTTCGAAAATAGGAATCACAGAATTGGTAAATGCAGGATTTGTTTCTTCAAAACATTTGGTTAAAATTCTTGGAAAAGGAGAATTGAAACTGAAATTGGATGTAGAAGCTCACGCATTTTCTAAATCAGCAGAACTTGCTATTCAATCAGCAGGAGGAACTGTCGTAAAAATCTAAAGCTAATGAGAGCAGTTGAAACCATTAAAAATATTTGGAAAATTGAGGATTTGAGAAATCGAATCCTCACAACTTTGTTCTTAATTTGTGTCTATCGCTTCGGAACATTTGTTGTACTTCCCGGTATTGAAGCAAGTAAACTCACAGCCTTGAAAGGACAAGCAAGTGAAGGTTTGATTGCACTTCTGGATATGTTTTCCGGAGGCGCATTTTCTAATGCATCTATCTTTGCATTAGGGATCATGCCGTATATATCTGCATCCATTGTGATACAGTTATTAACTATTGCAATTCCGTCATTTCAAAAAATGCAAAGAGAAGGTGAGAGCGGACGTAGAAAAATGAATCAATATACTCGCTATCTAACTGTTGCGATTCTTTTGTTCCAGGCTCCTACCTATCTGATTAACCTTGGAGTACAGTTGAAAGCTGTAGGTTCTTCTTTGCCGGAAGGAATATGGTTTACCATATCTTCTACCGTTATTTTGGCTGCGGGATCTATGTTTATCCTTTGGTTAGGAGAAAGAATCACAGATAAAGGTATTGGTAACGGAATTTCGTTTATCATTATGGTTGGTATCATAGCACGATTACCGCATGCTTTGGTAAATGAGTTTGCATCAAGAATCAGTGAAAACAATGGAGGTCTTATTGCTTTCTTAATGGAAATCGTATTCCTGTTATTGGTTATTGCTGGTGCTATCATGTTGGTTCAAGGTACACGTAGAGTGCCGGTGCAATATGCTAAACAAGTAATTGGAAATAAACAATATGGAGGAGCCAGACAATACATTCCTTTGAAGGTAAATGCTGCCAATGTAATGCCGATTATCTTTGCTCAAGCGATTATGTTTATTCCGATCTCAATTATGGGATTTTCTAATACAGAGGCCGGAGGTTTCTGGGCTTCATTCAGAGATCATACCAGTTTGCCTTATTGCTTGGTTTTCTCAATATTGATTATTGCATTTACATATTTCTATACTGCAATTACTATCAATCCCAATCAAATGGCTGAAGATTTGAAAAGAAATAATGGATTTATTCCGGGTATAAAACCTGGTAAAAAAACGGCGGAATATATTGACGAAATTATGTCTAGAATAACTTTCCCCGGATCATTATTTTTGGCTTTAGTTGCTATTATGCCTGCTTTTGCAAGAATCTTCGGGATCAGTCAGGAATTCGCTCAATTTTTTGGAGGAACTTCCTTGTTGATCTTGGTTGGTGTTGTACTTGATACTTTGCAACAGGTTGAGAGCCACTTGCTGATGCGTCACTATGATGGATTATTGAAATCAGGAAGAATCAAAGGCCGTTCGGGTTCAATGGGATCGTATTGAAAATGATTTATTTAAAGACAGATGAAGAGATAGAGTTGATGCGTATAGCCAATCTCCTGGTCGGAAAAACACTTGCAGAAATTGCAAAAAATATCAGACCTGGGGTGACTACGTTTCAACTGGATAAAATAGCAGAGACATTCATCCGGGATCATGGTGCCATTCCCACTTTTTTAGGATACGGAGGTTTTCCTAATTCTATATGTACATCAGTTAATGAACATGTAGTTCATGGAATACCATCGAATTATGAGCTAAAAGATGGAGACATTATTTCTGTCGATTGCGGAACTTTTATTAATGGTTACTGTGGAGATTCTGCCTATACATTTTGTGTAGGAGAGGTTAATCCAGAAGTAAAAAAATTACTGAAAGTGACAAAAGATGCTTTATATATTGGTATATCGAAAGCAACAGACGGAAAAAGATTAGGAGACATCAGCAGTTCGATTCAACAGCATTGTGAAAATAATGGATATTCTGTTGTAAGAGAATTAGTGGGTCATGGTATTGGTAAAAACATGCACGAAGAACCTGAAGTTCCGAATTATGGTAAAAAAGGTTATGGAGTTCTGTTAAGAAACGGTATGTGTCTTGCCATAGAGCCCATGATAAATTTAGGAAGCAAGAATGTTGTATTTGAAAATGATGGATGGACTGTCAGGACAAGCGACAGAAAACCTTCCGCCCATTTTGAACACACAGTAGCAATCAGATCCGGTGAAGCTGATATTTTATCTTCATTTGAATTTATAGAAGAAGTCTTAGGAATAAACGCAATTTAAAATTTCAATCCGACTATGGCTAAACAGTCAGCAATTGAACAAGATGGAGTAATAGTAGAGGCGTTGTCAAACGCAATGTTTCGAGTAGAACTAGAGAACGGGCACGAGATTATCGCTCATATCTCCGGTAAAATGCGGATGCATTACATCAAAATATTACCGGGAGATAAGGTTAGGGTAGAGATGTCTCCATATGATTTAACCAAAGGAAGAATTTCATTCAGATATAAATAAAAAAATAAAATATATGAAAGTCAGAGCATCTTTAAAGAAACGTACGGCCGACTGTAAAATTGTTAGAAGAAAAGGCCGTTTATACATAATCAATAAAAAGAATCCCAAGTACAAACAACGTCAGGGATAATTATTATCTTTGCTAAAAATCAAATTCAGATATGGCTATAAGAATAGTTGGGGTAGATTTACCACAAAATAAAAGAGGAGAAATAGCGTTAACATATATTTTCGGAATAGGACGTAGCGCAGCAAACTCTATATTAGCAGAAGCAGGTATTGATAGAGATATCAAAGTTAAAGACTGGACTGATGATCAAGCTGCCAAAGTTCGTGAGGTTATTGGTGCTAAGTATAAAGTAGAAGGAGATCTTCGTTCTGAAATACAATTGAACATTAAACGATTAATGGATATAGGATGCTACCGTGGTGTCAGGCATCGTATCGGTTTGCCGTTGAGAGGTCAAAGTACTAAAAATAACGCTCGTACCCGCAAGGGAAGAAAGAAAACAGTTGCTAATAAGAAAAAAGCTACTAAGTAAAAAGTTGTAAGTTATACGTTATAAGTTTACGTTGATTTAGTAATAATCTTCAAAAAACGTAGCATATGTAACGTAAAACATAAAACGTAAAACGTAATACTACAAAAAAGATATGGCAAAAAAATCAGTCGCAGTAAAAAAGAGAAATGTAAAAGTTGACGCAGTCGGACAACTTCATGTGCATTCTTCTTTCAATAATATTATCGTTACCCTTGCCAATGGTGACGGACAAGTGATTTCTTGGTCCTCTGCAGGTAAAATGGGTTTCAGAAGTTCGAAGAAGAATACTCCTTATGCAGCTCAAATGGCAGCACAGGATTGTGCTAAAGTTGCTTATGATCTTGGCTTGAGAAAAGTAAAAGCTTATGTTAAAGGACCAGGTAACGGTCGTGAATCTGCGATCAGAACAGTTCATGGTGCAGGAATTGAAGTTATGGAGATTGTTGATGTAACTCCGCTTCCTCACAATGGATGTCGTCCTCCTAAAAGAAGAAGAGTTTAATTAATTCTATTTAATTTGAATAGGAACTCAGGTTGTGATTTTGATTACATAAATCCCTCTCTGTAGTCGCGGCTGCACACTCTTTGTTCCTTTTAGAACATTTAAAAACAGAAAAAATGGCAAGATATACCGGCCCAAAAACAAAAATTGCACGTAAATTCGGCGAAGCTATTTTCGGACCAGATAAAGTTCTGAGTAAAAAGAACTATCCTCCCGGTCAACACGGAAATAACAGAAAAAGAAAAACTTCCGAGTATGGGATTCAACTCCGTGAAAAGCAAAAAGCTAAATATACTTATGGAGTTTTAGAAAGACAATTCCGTAACTTGTTTGAAAAAGCGCATAGATCCAAAGGTATTACAGGTGAGGTGCTTCTTCAGTTACTTGAATGCAGATTAGACAATGTTGTTTATCGCATGGGATTATCACCTACAAGAGATGGCGCTCGCCAGTTGGTTTTACACAAACATGTTGTAGTTGATGGAAAAGTGGTGAATATTCCTTCATATTCATTGAAACCCGGACAAATTGTTGGTGTACGTGAAAGATCCAAATCTTTAGAAATTGTCAGCAATAGCCTTTCCGGATTTAATCATAGCAAATATGCATGGATTGAGTGGGATCAACCTTCAATGTCTGCTAAGTTTTTGCATATACCGGACAGAACCGATATTCCGGAAAATATCAAAGAACAATTGATTGTGGAATTGTATTCTAAATAATAAATTTATTACATGGCGATATTAGCATTTCAAAGACCTGACAAAGTATTAATGTTAGAAGCGGACAACTTCTACGGAAAATTTGAGTTTCGTCCGTTGGAGCCCGGTTATGGAATTACGATAGGTAATTCTCTTCGCCGTATTCTTTTATCTTCATTGGAAGGTTTTGCTATCACATCCATAAAAATCGACGGGGTGGAACATGAATTTTCTACTATTCCCGGTGTTATTGAAGATGTGACCAATATTATTCTCAATCTGAAACAAGTTCGTTTCAAACGAATTGTAGAGGATATTGAAAATGAAAAAGTAAGCATCCATGTTTCAGGAACAGAGGTTTTCTCTGCAGGGGATATAGGCAAACAACTGACAGGGTTTGAAGTGTTGAACCCCGGATTCGTGATTTGCCACCTCGATTCAAATGTGAGTTTTCATATTGAATTAACAATTAGTAAAGGTCGTGGATACGTTCCGGCAGATGAAAATCGCCTTGCTAATGTGAATGAGGATATAAATTTAATCGCAATAGATTCGATTTTTACGCCTATTCGTAATGTTAAATATACAATTGAGAATTTCCGTGTAGAACAAAAGACAGACTACGAAAAGTTGATCATTGAACTTCAAACAGATGGATCTATTCATCCTAAAGATGCTTTGAAGGAAGCAGCAAAGATTCTTATTCATCATTTTATGCTTTTCTCTGATGAGAAAATACATTTGGAAATCGTTGATACGGAATCTAACGAACAATTTGATGAAGAAATCCTTCATATGCGTCAGTTGCTGAAAACAAAATTAGCGGATATGAACCTTTCAGTCAGAGCGTTGAATTGCTTGAAAGCTGCAGATGTTGAAACTTTAGGTGAACTTGTCGGATACCAAAAGAATGATTTGTTGAAATTCCGTAATTTCGGTAAAAAATCACTTACAGAGTTGGATGAATTGTTAGACAACCTGAATCTGAATTTTGGTATGGACATCTCAAAATATAAATTAGATAAAGATTAATTAGCGATGAGACATAATAATAAAATTAATCATTTAGGTCGTACCTATTCTCATAGAGATGCAATGTTGTCAAACATGGCATGCTCACTTATCAGACATAAGAGAATCTTTACTACTGTTGCAAAAGCAAAAGAATTGCGCAGATTTGTTGAGCCTCTTATTACAAAATCTAAATCAGATACGACTCACTCCAGACGTATTGTTTTTAAGAATTTGCAAGATAAGTATGTTGTAACAGAGTTATTCAAAGAAATTTCTCAGAAAATCGGAGATCGTCCAGGTGGCTATACACGCATATTGAAAACAGGAAACCGTTTAGGAGATAATGCTTCTATGTGCTTTATAGAATTGGTAGATTACAACGAAAACATGTTGACAACAAAAGTGGCTGATAAAGCAACTAAAACAAGACGTTCTCGTAAAAAAGCTACCGGAGCCGAAGTATCCAGTGATTCTGCAAAAGAATCCGCAACTGCTCCTAAGACTACGTCTGCAGAGACAGAAGCCCCTGCTGCTGAATAAATTTCAGAAATATAATCATAAGGAGAGTTTGATGCCGGATAAATACGATGTCAAGCTCTTTTTTACATTAATAAATCGTATAACACAAGTTAAAAACAGATTATGGAAATCGTAAAGATTGTTGGTAGAGAAATTTTGGATTCAAGAGGAAATCCAACTGTAGAAGTTGATGTTCATTTGATGTCAGGTGTAATCGGAAGAGCAGCAGTTCCTTCCGGAGCATCTACTGGTGAAAATGAGGCTTTAGAGTTACGTGACGGAGATAAAAAACGCTACTTAGGTAAAGGTGTTTTGAAAGCTGTTGAAAATATCAACAATGTAATCGCTCCGGCTTTGATTGGAATGAGCACATTGGAACAACGTGCCATTGATAAAAAAATGATCGAACTGGATGGTACAAAAACAAAATCCAAATTAGGAGCAAATGCTATTTTAGGTGTTTCTTTGGCTGTTGCTAAAGCTGCAGCTGCTTATTTGGATATTCCTTTATACAGATACATCGGAGGTACCAATACTTATGTATTACCGGTGCCGATGATGAACATCATCAACGGAGGATCTCACTCAGACGCTCCGATCGCATTCCAGGAATTCATGATTCGTCCGGTAGGAGCTCCTTCTTTCCGTGAAGGTTTGAGAATGGGTGCCGAAGTTTTTCATTCATTGAAAAAAGTTCTTCACGACAGAGGTTTGAGTACTGCCGTAGGTGATGAAGGAGGTTTTGCTCCTGCATTGAAAGGAACAGAAGATGCTTTGGAATCTATCATCAAAGCAATCGAATTGGCTGGTTATAAAGCCGGATCTGATGTAATGATCGGTTTAGACTGTGCCGCTTCCGAATTCTGCAAAGATGGCATTTACGATTATTCTAAATTTGAAGGTGCAGATGGTGCGAAACGTACTTCTGCACAGCAAGCTGATTATTTAGCTGAACTGGTTGCCAAATATCCCATCGATTCTATCGAAGACGGTATGGCAGAAGGTGACTGGGACGGATGGAAGTTGCTTACAGATAAAATCGGAAGCAAATGCCAATTGGTTGGCGACGACTTGTTTGTTACTAACGTTGAATATCTGAAAAAAGGTATCGAATTGGGTTGCGCTAACTCTATTTTGATCAAAGTAAATCAAATCGGTTCATTGAGCGAAACTTTGGATGCAATTGAAATGGCTCACCGTCATGGTTATACTTCGGTAACTTCTCACCGTTCAGGAGAAACTGAAGATGCCACAATCGCTGATATTGCTGTTGCAACTAATTCGGGTCAAATCAAAACCGGTTCATTGAGCCGTTCTGACCGTATGGCTAAATACAATCAATTGCTTCGTATCGAAGAAGAATTAGGCCATTTGGCTGTTTATGGCTACAGACGTGTAAAATAAGGATTTAGTTAAAATCTTAATAATTTGAAGGCGGGGAGTATTTCCTCGCCTTTTTTTGTTCGCTCAACATATTATAAAATTGAAAGAAAGATATAATTTTCGAATTATATAAATGCTATAATTTGCTGAAAATCAAATATTTATTATGAAATTAGAAAAAAATTAGAAAAAAATTAGATTGATATTCAAAAAAAAGATATATTATTGCAAAATAATGATAATCATAATTAAAAAAATATTTATCCGGTTTTAGGAAATGATAAAACTAACCATTCTTGATTTATTAAGTATCCATTCAGACATAATTTATATTGTTGGAATTAACGGTGTTTGTTTTATTTTTCTCATTGATCATAAAGTAAAATATTTAAGGGTATCAATGAAGAGTCTAGAATCAATTCTCGGGAGTAAAAACTTTATTCGTATAAACTATCACATTATTATTAATTCTAAATTCTATGTTCGGAATCATGTTGAGGGGGTGAAAGAGATAATAATGAAGAATGGAACGATTTTGAAAGTATCAAGGAGGAGATGGAAAAATTTCAGGTAATAAAATCAAAAATATAAGTGATGAGTATCCACTATAAGCTGCTCAAATATGGAATTAAAATTTAACAATATGAAAAATTCTAAATTCGAAGAAATTATTCCTGCATCGGACTTATTGAATGAAGAACTTAATGACATTCGTGGTGGAGGAATTATTTGTGAATCAGGTGTAGTGTGTGACGTTGGAGAAGTAACCCCCGACGAACAACAAGTGCCTTTCAGAAAGTGTTAGTTTTCAATTGGGGGAAGAAGTTGTTTTTCTCAAAAATAAAAATGAATGATAACTTTCACTTCCCCTATTTTTCATGTTTATATACCTGAATAATTAAACGATAAATATTATGAAATGGTCAAAGTATAATGTATTAATTTCATCCGAGAAATATGGTTTTCTACTTTACAATTTAACAAATGGCTTTTTATTAAAACTTTCAGAGAACTTTTATCAATTATTAAAATTAATTGAAGACAATAAAATAGAAATCAATAAATTAGAACAAGACGAAGTTGACTATCTTACTAAAAACAAAGTTATAGTGAATGAAATTGATGATATAAATTTCATTACTCAACAGAAATATATCAGATATTTAAGATCATTTAATAATAATGATTTGGGAATAGTAATAGCTCCAACACTTGCATGTAATT
>JAVBLQ010000084.1:0-14264 GCA_031553435.1 Bacteroidales bacterium
GTCAATTGTAAAATCGCCGTTTTCTGCGGTATTGACCTTATGTTTTGTACGCAACTGATTGGCAAAAAAAGTTTCATGTACATTGCCAATATTGATATTTTGAAATGCCAAAGAATTTATAATATTGGCATTTTCAAGATACACCTTTTGCGGTTTTGCCAATGTTTGAAGTGTTTGATTCTGTTCTGTGATACACATAATAATGCCGGCCTTATCTAATAAGTAAAGATATTTTACCAAGGCATGTCTGCCGATTTCTATTGCGGCACTTAGATTAGTAATATTAGGGGTAAATGGCACCATTTCTGCAATCGTTCCGAGTAATTTTTTGATTTTTAAAATAGTAGCGTATTCAATATTTTCTATTGCAGGCAAATCTTCGTTCAGCGTTTTATTGATAGATTGCTCAACTTGAATAGGATAAGTTGCAATATTTTCTTTGTAATAAGGATAATAGCCGTATTCCAAATATTTTTTGAGCTCGGGCAGAATTTTGATTTTTGAGGCAATTTCAGAGGCTATTGCACGATGGTCTTTCAAAATACTACTCAATTCAAAAACAGGGAATTCAAGTTCATTTTCATATTTCATAAACTCTCTGAATGACAATCCTTTTAGTTCGTATACTACCGCCCTCCTCGAAAAGTCGACACTTGCATTAAAAATTTCAAGCATGGAAGAGCCTGTGAAAATAATGTGCAGTGTAGGGTAAGAATCGTAGATGTTTTTAATTTCCATTGCCCATGATGGGTATTTGTGCACTTCGTCCAAGAATAAATGTGTGCCGCCGAGATTATAAAAATCTTCGGCAAGTTCCGAAAGTGAATGTTTGGTAAACCAAATATTGTCCAAACTTGCATAAAGTGTTTTCGATTTGTCAGGAAAATGCAGTTTAATATGTTGCAGCAAAAGGGTGGATTTGCCTGTCCCTTTTGCCCCGATTATGCCAACTAATCGGTTATTCCATGCAATATTACGATACAAATAACGAATGAAGTCAGTATTTGTATGCTGCACGAGTCTGTCTGAAGTGGTAATTAGAGTTTCCATTTTTTATAGAAATTGATATTTCAAAATATCAGTAAAGATAATGTTTTTTCTTTATTGTCTATTTCCAAAATGTTTTTCCAATGTAGAAAATTGAAAAAAATGCGCAGGCATATTCTGTCTAGCCTTCGATGGTGCGCTTACTGTAACGCCGCTCGTCCATATAATTACCGAAACGGGCAATCAGACTTTCGTTGTCCCTGTTTGTTTCGTCATTCTGGACTTGTCGAGGAATCTCCAACGGCTTGCAATGCTCTACCTTTGGAATGGCGGCAACGGCAATCTCCGCCTGTTTCAAAGCCGTAAGTGACTCCGGCGTGCGGGCAGCCACCAGCAACGCATGGCGGGTAACCGCTTGCGAAGTTCGGCTACCAGTGCAGCGTCATAATTGAAAATCAATTTAACGACCAGTTGTCCGTTATGTAAGGCCTCTTGGGTTTTAATCCGGTTCATTTGCTTCATCTAAACATTGTTTACAAATTTACAAGATTCTTATTACATACTGATGCGGGTCAATTTGGGTCAAGGCGGAAATTTATTTCCGTCAAGTGGAAAATTTATTTGCGTCAAGAGGGAAAAATATTTCCGTCAAGGCGGAAGTTTAAGTTCAATTTATTAACATTTAAGTGTGTCGTCAAAATTATTGTATATTATTTGTGAGTGGTGAGGTGAAGCTAGAACACGAAATACACAGAACACACAGAAATTCACTGTTTTTGTTCCCCAGAACATTTAAACCAAATAGCAAAACATTAACAAATGTAAAAAACATATAGGTGAAAAATATTTTCTTTACTTTCGCAGAGGGGAATAATAAATCCAACGTAGTATAAACTAAAAGATACGAATCATGAAAAAAACATTTTATTTGCTACTCGCAGTAATGACCATTTTCACTTCCTGCAAAAAAGAAAAAGAAGAAGTTCCAACCAGATCAGGGTTATTTCCATCTGCATTCGAAGGAAAGTATGAAAACAAACCAACGCATCTATATACAATGAGAAATGCAAACGGTATGGAAGTTTGCGTAACTAACTTCGGCGGACGGATTGTTTCTATCCTTGTTCCCGATAAAACCGGAGCCATGAAAGATGTTGTATTGGGCTTAGATTCTATTCAAAATTACGAAGAACAAAAAACAGATTTCGGAGCGATCATCGGTCGCTATGGTAACCGGATTGCCAAGGGTAAATTTGAATTGAACAGGGTAAATTATACTTTACGTACAAATAATAATGGAAATACGCTCCATGGAGGCCCCGTCGGATTCCAATATTGCATGTTTGATATTGAGCAACCGGATTCCACCATATTAATCTGTAGACTGCTGTCTGAAAGCGGCGATCAAGGTTTTCCTGGCAACCTGGATGTAGAAGTGACTTATAAGTTAAGAAACGATAACGCGATTCAAATTGATTACAGCGCAACAACAGACAGGGCTACAGTTGTGAATATGACCAACCACTCTTATTTCAACTTATCAGGCGATCCTACAAAAACTATTTTGGATCATATGCTTTATATCAATGCAGATCGCTATACTCCGGTTGTTGACGAGAATTTAATTCCTAACGGAAAAATACTTCCGGTAAAAGGAACTCCAATGGATTTCACTACTCCGACTGAAATAGGAGCTCGCATCAATGACACGACTTTCGATCAAATCAAGTTTGGCAGGGGGTACGATCATAACTGGGTATTTGTGGCCGGAAATGACAGTAGTAAAATAGCAGCTAAAGCAGTTTGTCCTTCTACCGGTATCAGCCTGGAAGTTTACACTACGGAACCGGGAGTGCAATTTTATACCGGAAACTTTTTAGACGGAACAGTAAAAGGCGGGAAGAAAGGTATCGTTTATCAGCAACGCACAGCATTCTGTCTGGAAACTCAACATTTTCCGGATTCTCCGAATCAACCGACTTTCCCAAGTACTATAGTTACAGCTGAAAAACCTTATAGAAGTTATTGTGTGTATAAGTTTGGGGTGGAGAAATAAATTGTTTAAGGTTTAATGCTTAAACAGCAAGTTAAACCTTAGACATTAAAAAGAGGCAAGGTGATGAGGACCTTTCGTTACCCATCACCTTGCCTCTTTCGATTTTATAATTTATTTACTTAGCAGCATTTTGTGCATCGTTGATCATTTTTTGATTTGGTATGATATATACTTCAACGCGACGATTTTGTTGTCTTCCGCTGGCAGTGCTGTTATCCGCAATCGGATCATAAGAACCTTGACCTTCGGATGTTAAGCGTGCTGAAGAAACATTTTGTGAAACCAAATAGTTTTTCACAGATGTTGCACGAGCTTCAGACAAAGGATTGTTAACGGCATCTGAACCTGTATTATCAGTATGTCCTACAACTTTCACGTCTGTGTCAGGGTTGCTTTTCAAACTGGCAGCAAATTGAGACAAAGAAGTTTTAGAAGCAGCGCTCAAATCGCTTTTACCTGTAGCAAATAAGATTCCTGATTCGAAAGTAACTTTAATAGCTTGTCCGTCATTGATGGATTCAACTTTAGCATTGTTGATTTTTTCCAACTCAGCTTTTTGTTTGTCCATCTTATTTCCGATGATTGCTCCGGCAGCACCTCCGACTACAGCTCCGATTCCTGCACCCCAAGCAGCGCCTTTACCACCATTGATCAAAGCTCCGATTCCGGCGCCTACAGCGGCTCCACCACCGGCTCCGATTCCTGTTCCTTTTGCTGTATTACTTGCATTACATCCCCATAATAGGATGGATAAACTTAGCAGTACTACTGCTATTGAATTGATTTTTTTCATTCTTACAATAATTTAGTTATTTCATTAAAAAGATTTTCAATTATTAAAACCTAAAACCTCTTATAGATTTAGACTGTTTAAAACAAACACAGTTTAAAATGGATATATAAATTCGTTTGCATTTGTATAAAACACATGAAAGAGAATAAGTTCCCTCAAAAATACAAACAATTTTTATGCCAAATAGTTTAACAATTTAATCGAACATATTGATCGAATCGCAGTATGCCAATTCGGCCTGAACAATCAAAACTACTTCTTCCGGAGTGAATGTTCCGACTTTATCTTTTTTGGCTTGTTTGATCACAAAACCGGTTAATTCTTCTTCGTCAATATCAACAGTGGTCTCATCACTTACGTTGTTGTCATCCAGATACCCTTTTTCGTCATAGAATTCGTATATCAGATCTACAACATAATTCAGGTCATCGTCGCTGTACTTTTCTTTTAATTCCTGAGGTAAATAATTGCGGATGAATGCTATAGCATCATCTTCGTCATAAAGAAATTCGTCTTGAGTACTCATAATTTAAGTTGAATTTATAGAGCAAAAGTAGTTTTTTTAATTGAAAATGGAAAGTGGAAAGTAGAAAATGATTTTTTAAACAGAATTTCATTTTCCACTTTCATTTTTCAATTCCTGAAGGTGAGCTCATCGCCTTGTCTGTCAATAACAATCGGTTTTTCACGATTGACTGTGTGAGAAAGAATTGCTTTCGACAGGTGATTCAAAACGTAGCGTTGGATAACCCGTTTCACCGGCCTTGCTCCGAATTGCGGATCATAACCTTCTTCTGCAATAAAATCGATGGCAGCATTGGTGAACTGAAGTTGTATGCCGTTTTGATCCAGTGTTTTCTGAATATTTTTCAATTGAATCATCACGATGTCTTTTATTTCGGATTCATTCAAAGGTGCAAACATGATGATCTCGTCGATACGGTTCAGAAATTCGGGACGAATGGTTTGTTTCAATAATTCCAGCACTTCCGATTTTGTTTTTTCGATTGTTTCTTCCCTGTTCTGTGGAGTTATTTTTTCAAAATTTTCACGAATCAGAGACGATCCTATATTGGAAGTCATAATAATAATGGTGTTCTTGAAATTTACCACACGACCTTTATTGTCTGTCAGACGACCGTCATCCAACACTTGCAATAAGATATTGAATACGTCCGGATGCGCTTTTTCTATTTCGTCGAAAAGCACAACGGAATAAGGTTTGCGCCGGATGGCTTCGGTCAGCTGACCACCTTCGTCGTAACCAACATATCCCGGAGGCGAACCGATTAAACGTGTCACACTGAATTTTTCCTGATATTCGCTCATGTCGATACGGGTCATCATATTTTCGTCGTCGAAAAGGTATTCGGCCAATGCTTTGGCTAGCTCAGTTTTTCCGACTCCGGTAGTTCCCAGGAAGATAAACGAACCGATAGGCCGCTTCGGATCCTGCAATCCGGCGCGACTTCTTCTCACTGCATCGGAAACGGCAGCGATGGCTTCATCTTGTCCAATGACTCTTTCGTGTAGTTCTTCTTCCAGATGCAGGAGTTTGTCGGTTTCGCTTTGCATCATTTTTCCAACGGGAATGCCTGTCCATTTGGATACCACTTCGGCAATGTCATCGGCATCGACTTCTTCTTTGATCATCGCCGAATCGCCTTGCATACTGTGAAGTTGTTCCTGAAATTTGTTGATTTCCTGTTCTTTTGCCTGCAATTTGCCGTAGCGGATTTCAGCCACTTTTCCGTAATCGCCTTCCCGTTCAGCTTTTTCAGCCTGGAATTTAAGATCCTCGATATCAATTTTATTCTGTTGGATCTGGTTAATTAGTTGTCTTTCAGATTCCCATTTGGCTTTGTATTTGCTTTCATCTTCTTTCAGATCGGCAATTTCTTTGTTCAAATGTTCTAATTTTATTGTATCGTTTTCGCGTTTGATGGCTTCTCTTTCAATTTCTAACTGAGTGATGCGCCGGGTAATTTCGTCTAATGCTTCAGGTACCGAATCTACTTGCATACGCAGGCGGGCGGCGGCCTCATCCATTAAGTCGATTGCTTTATCGGGCAAAAACCGATCTGTAATATATCTGCTTGAAAGACGAACCGCAGCCATAATTGCATCGTCTTTAATCCTGACTTTATGGTGATTTTCATATTTTTCTTTCAGGCCACGAAGAATAGAAACTGCATCGGCTTCGCTGGGTTCATTTACCATAACAATCTGGAAACGACGTTCCAATGCTTTATCTTTTTCAAAATATTTCTGATATTCATCTAATGTGTTGCTCCGATAGAACGTAATTCACCACGGGCCAGGGCTGGTTTCAGGATATTGGCAGCATCCATGGCGCCTTCGCTTTTACCGGCGCCGACCAATGTATGTATTTCGTCAATGAAAAGAATAATTTCTCCCTCGGATTTGATTACTTCATTGACTACTGATTTCAATCGTTCCTCAAATTCTCCTTTATATTTGGCGCCGGCAATTAAAGCCCCCATATCCAAAGAGTAAATTTGCTTGGTTTTCAGATTTTCAGGCACATCGCCACGAATAATACGATGAGCCAGGCCTTCGGCAATAGCAGTCTTTCCGGTTCCCGGCTCTCCGATCAGAATCGGATTATTCTTGGTGCGACGGCTTAAGATCTGCAATACACGGCGAATTTCTTCATCCCGGCCGATAACAGGATCTAGTTTGCCGGAACGCGCCCTTTCATTCAGGTTGATTGCATATTTGGACAATGACTGATAAGTCTCTTCTGCCGATTGACCGGTTACTTTTTTACCACCTCTCAACTCATTGATGGCTGCAGTCAGGTCTTTTTCCGTTACACCGGCATCTTTCAGCATATTGGAAACGGAACTTTTTTCGGACAACAATGCTAAAATAATGTGTTCGATGGATACATACTGATCTTCCATTTTTTTGCAATAATCAACTGCTTTTTGAAGAACGGCATTTGTTTCCCGGCTCAAATAAGCCTCACCTCCTGAAACTTTGGGAAAAGAATCGATTTCTTTGTCCAGGATATTCATTAAATTTTGTGTGTTTACACTTAGTTTCTGGAAAAGGAAATTTACTACACTTTCACCTGTCAACATGACAGCTTTCATTAAGTGAGCAGGCTCGATAGATTGTTGATTTTTGCTGTTTGTAAGCTCCACTGCTTTTTGAACAGCTTCTTGTGACTTGATTGTAAAGTTGTTGAAATTCATATGTTATATTCTCCTTTCTTTGCTGTTTATGAATATTTAAGGTGTTTGATTTATTTCTCCTTCAATGATTAATCATTCATTAAACAACAAAACATTTGCCATTGTTCATTATATGTCAATATGTCACTTTTGAGTGATGTAACTGTTACGCAATTTATTTCTGTTGAAAATTCATAATGATTAATTTTTTATCAAAAAACTTTCAATTTGTTTTTTATATTGCATTTTTTTAATATCTTTGCGAATATTTCTTCAAAATAAATATTTAAGTGCTATTTGATATTTGAGAGTTTTGCGTTTTAGGTTTGGCCTACGCACAACAAAACGTAAAACGTATAACTTAAAAACCCAAAACTTCATAAACCTATCGTTTTGTTTTCAAATTAAAAACAATATACAACAATGAGAGTACAAGAAATTTTAAATGAATTAAAAAGACGTTTTCCCAATGAACCTGAGTATCATCAGGCAGTAGCTGAAGTATTGGAGTCGATCGAAGAAATTTACAATCAACATCCTGAGTTTGAAAAAGCAAATTTAATTGAGAGGATTTGTATTCCCGACCGGATTTTTTCTTTCCGTGTAACCTGGGTGGATGATAAAGGTAATGTCAAGACGAACATGGGTTACCGCATACAACACAACAATGCCATTGGGCCATACAAAGGGGGCATTCGTTTTCACAGTTCTGTTAATCAGTCTATTTTGAAATTCCTTGCTTTTGAGCAAACATTTAAAAATTCTTTGACTACGCTTCCGATGGGTGGAGGAAAAGGTGGTTCCGATTTTTCTCCCAGAGGTAAATCTGCTGCTGAAATCATGCGTTTTTGCCAGGCATTTGTATTGGAATTGTGGAAACACATTGGACCTGACACAGATGTACCTGCGGGAGATATCGGTGTCGGCGGTCGCGAAGTTGCTTATATGTATGGAATGTACAAAAAATTAGCCCGCGAAAATACCGGAGTTTTCACCGGAAAAGGTCTTGAGTTCGGCGGTTCACAAATTCGTCCTGAAGCTACCGGTTATGGGAACATTTATTTCTTGTTGGAAATGTTGAAAACAAGGAACATCGATATCAGAGGAAAAGTATGTGCCGTTTCCGGTTCGGGAAATGTGGCTCAATATACCACTGAAAAACTGATTGAACTCGGAGCTAAAGTTGTTACTTTGTCTGATTCTGACGGTTATATTTACGATCCGGATGGCATCGATCGAGCCAAATTGGATTATATAATGGAATTGAAAAATATCTATCGCGGCCGTATCAAAGAATATGCAGAAAAATATGGATGCAAATATGTTGTTGGCGCTCGTCCCTGGAATGAAAAATGTGATATCGCTCTTCCTTCAGCCACACAAAACGAACTGAACGAAGATGATGCCAGGGCTTTGATTGCAAATGGCTGTATCGCTGTTTCCGAAGGAGCCAATATGCCTTCGACTCCAGGTGCTATAGAAGTTTTTCAACAGGCAAAAATCCTATATGCTCCCGGTAAAGCTGCCAATGCCGGTGGTGTGGCAACTTCCGGTTTGGAAATGACCCAAAACTCCATACGTTTGAACTGGTCTCGCGAAGAAGTAGATCAAAAACTGAAAAGCATCATGAAGGATATTCACGAACAATGTGTGAAATACGGCAAACAACCGGACGGATACATTAATTACGTGAATGGAGCTAATATTGCCGGATTTATGAAGGTGGCGAAAGCGATGATGGCGCAAGGGGTACTGTAAAATTAACGATTTGAAATAACTGAAAGTGGGAAGTCGTATCTAAGCAAACTTTTCACTTTCAGTTCGTATTTTTTATTTTTTCCAAAACCCTGGAGTAAATAAAACTAATATCGTAAAAATCTCCAAACGGCCAACCAACATCAAAAAGGCCATATACCATTTTGAAACTGTTGGGATATCTGCGAAGCAACCTGTTGGACCTGATGCTCCTAATCCGGGACCAGTATTGCTTATTGCTGTAACCGAAGCGCCTAATGATTCTTCAAATCCCATTCCGGAAAGCGTGAAAAATATGCCGCTTATCAAAATCAAAACAATATAAAGAAAAGTGAAGGCAACGACTTTTTGTACAACATCGTTTGATAAAACAATACCATTCAAACGAACGGGTACCACTGCCCTCGGATGGATTTGTTTTTGAAATTCATTTAAAGTGTTTTTGGCAAGAACTACCAATCTGACCATTTTTAATCCGCCACTTGTTGATCCGGCGCATCCGCAGACAAGCATTAACAACAAAAATATAATCCAGTAGAACGGACCCCAGGCAACATAGTCGCCTGTTGCAAATCCGGTAGTCGATATAATTGAAACAACTTGAAACACAGCAGCCCTGAAAGATATCACATGTTCTGACATATGCAGATCTTCCACTAAATATACTGTTACCAGTACTGTAGCCGCAACAACAATAATCAGAAACCAACGAAGTTCTTCGTCCTTCAATAATTTCCTGATATTTCCTTTGAAAAGAAAATACAACAAAGAAAAATTGATGGAGCCGACAAACATAAAAATGGTTACGGTATAATCAATGTATGACGAATTCCAATGAGCAATGCTGTCTTGTTTTGTAGAATATCCTCCTGTTGACAAAGTTGTCATCGAATGACAAATCGCATCAAAAAAATCCATTGGCCCCAACCACAGCAGGGTTGTGAGGATCAAAGTGAGAATCAGGTAGATAATCCATAACCTTTTAGCAACTTGTCCCACTCTCGGCCTGAATTTATCATGGGTAATACCGGTAGTTTCGGCATCATACAATTGTGTCGCTCCTCCTCCCAATAACGGAAGTAAGGCCAGGTAAAAAACAATCATACCTAATCCCCCCAGCCATTGGGTTATACTTCTCCAAAATAATAAACCTTTAGGTAAAGCTTCTATATCTGTAAGAATAGTAGATCCTGTAGTGGTCACTCCCGACATTGTTTCAAAAAATGCGTCTGTCACAGAGGGTATTGCACCTGTAATGTAATATGGCAATGATCCAAAAATGGCGAATAACATCCAGGAAAGGGCAACCGTGAGAAATCCTTCCCTTTTGCCTATGTTTTTAATTGCTTTTTCTTTAGAACCCGATAAGACAAGGATAGTTCCGATTACAAATGTAATTCCTCCCAGAAATAACAAAGAATATTTATCCCAATCCTTATAATAAAAAGATATTCCGGATGACAAAAAGATGAAGAGGGATTCCATGATTAAGACAAACCCCAATACCCTAAAGACGAAATGCCAATTAAGCCAGGAATTATTTTTCATTTCTTAATTGAAATAATATTGAAGTTTACGCAAGGCTGTTTCCAGACAGAAAATAACAACATGGTCGCCGGCTTGAATCAAGGTATCCCCTTCAATGATAATGGGTTTTCCTTCTCTGATTAATCCTCCGAGTGTCATATCTTTGGGAAGATTCAAGTCTTTGACTTGCCTGCGTGTTATCCTGGAGTTAGGCCTTGCAATTAGCTCTGCCACATCGGCTTGTGCAAAGGTCAGACATTTAACATTGGATACATCCGCATTCAGCAAAAACTGATAGATATGGCTTGCTGCGATGAGTTTTTTATTGATCACGGTTCCGATATCCATTTTTTCCGCCATCGAGATATAATCGATGTTTTCTATCTGGGCTACGGTTTTGGAAACTCCAAACTGTTTGGCGGCAAGACAAGCCAGAATGTTTGTTTCTGAGTTTCCTGTCAAAGCAATAAAGGCATCGCAATCTTTGATATTTTCCTGGATCAGAAGTTCGGT
The DNA here is from genome assembly GCA_031553435.1 of Bacteroidales bacterium. Classification (GTDB taxonomy): domain Bacteria; phylum Bacteroidota; class Bacteroidia; order Bacteroidales; family Azobacteroidaceae; genus JAVBLQ01. The sequence goes on from JAVBLQ010000084.1 coordinate 10,832, forward strand.
ATCACGTCCATCCCCATTAATGATCAAAATATTACTGCTAACCTGTTCTGCTATTTTATAACTTTTTTCTTTATTAATTTCCAGAATCTTGACTCTCAAATGGTTAGATAAAAACTGTGCTGTTTTTATCGCGATACGTCCGCCTCCCATAATCATGACCTTCTTAACATTGATCATGCTTTTGCCGGTATGATGTTTGATAATATCAATACGATCTTTGGTAGTGGTGAAATATAAAAGATCGCCGGATTGAATCTGGTCATTGCCTTTAGGAATTATTGTTTCATTATTCCTTTTGATGGCAACGATGTGATATATTTTTTCTTCTCTGGAAATTTCGTGCAAGAATTTACCGACAATCGGTGCATTGTCTCTTACTTTAACTCCGATCAATATGAGTGCTCCGTCACATAGTTCCCACCATTGTCTGGCCCAAGGTTTTTTGATTGCATTAATAATTTCGCGTGCGGCAAGCATTTCAGGATATATAAGAGAATCAACTCCGAGTTTTTCAAAAAATTCCTTATTCTTCGGCAATAAATATTCCTGATTGTTGATTCGTGCAAATGTCTTGATTGCTCCCAGATTAGTGGCGAGCATGCAGGCTGTAATATTAGTGCTTTCTTCGGGAGTGACCGCAATGAATAAATCGGCGCCTTTTACTCCTGCATTTTCCAGGTCTTTAATAGAAACAGGATTTCCTACAATCGACATAATCTCCAGATTGGTATTGGTAAAAACCAATCTTTCTTCATTCGGATCCATCAAAATAATATCCTGTTTTTCCCGGGAAAGTAATTTTGCCAGATGCGTGCCGACTTCGCCTGCGCCGGCAATGATTATTTTCATACTAATGCTCTGCTAATGCTTTCGACATCCATTCCACATAGTTTATACAATTCAGGAATAGAACCATGCTCTATAAATTCATCGGGAACTCCGATACGTTTCACTTTCACTAAATAGTTATTTTCGGAAAGAAATTCGAGAACGGCGCTGCCAAGGCCTCCTTTTATAGTTCCGTTTTCCACAGTTACAATTTGTTCATAATTGCGGGCTACTTCATGTAAAATATCTTCATCAATGGGTTTCAGATAGATCATATCATAGTGAGCAGGATCAGCGCCTTTTTCCTGAGCTATCCGGATGGCTTCTCTGACCAGATTACCGATAGGGCCAATGCTTAATACCGCTGTTTTTACTCCATCTTTTATTTTTTTCCCTTTTCCTACCGGAAGGATTTCAAAAGGATTGCGCCAGTTTGTCAATTCTCCTCTTCCTCTCGGATAACGAATGATGAATGTTCCGGCTCCTTCCTGAGAAGCTGTAAACATTAAATTTCTCAAATCGTGTTCATTGATCGGGGAAGAAATCGTCAGATTGGGAATACAACGTAGGCTGGCTAAATCAAATACACCATGATGGGTTGCACCATCTTCTCCTACCAATCCGGCTCTGTCTAAACATAAAACCATATGAAGTTTTTGCAGGGCGGCATCATGTATAATTTGATCATAAGATCTTTGAGCAAAGGAGGAGTAAATATTACAAAACGGTAACATTCCTTCTTTGGCAAGTCCGGCGGAAAATGTAACGGCATGAGATTCAGCAATGCCCACATCAAAGGCTCTTTCCGGCATTTCTTTCATCAGGATGTTCATGGAGCAGCCTGATGGCATTGCGGGAGTAATTCCGACTATTTTTTCATTGGTTTTCGCCATTTCCACCAAGGTATGGCCAAATACATCCTGGTAAAGTTGAGGTTCATCAAGATTTTGACTGATAAAACGTTTGCCAGTCCAAGGATCGAATTTTCCCGGAGCGTGCCATTCTGTGGCAGATTCTTCGGCCGGTTTAAATCCTTTTCCCTTAACGGTTCGGATATGTAACATTTTAGGGCCTTTCATTGATTTGATGTCATTGAGGGTTTTTACCAAACCTTTTACATCATGTCCGTCAATGGGTCCGAAATAGCGGATGCTAAAACCTTCGAATATATTCTGTTGTTTTGTAAGTAAGGCTTTTAAACTGTTGTTGAAACGGAGGATAATGCCTTTATTATCGTCGTTTATGATATTAAATTTACGTAATCCCCGGAAAATATCGTATCGTAGTTTGTTGTATGTCTGAGAAGTAGTAATGTCCACCAAATATTGGCTCAATCCGCCTACGGGATTATCAATTGCCATATTATTGTCATTAAGAATGATCAAGAGATTATTCGGGTCAGAAGAGGCATTGTTCAATCCTTCAAAGGCTAGGCCTCCGGTCATCGAACCATCTCCCATAACTGCAATTACTTTCCGGTTTTCATGTTTCAACGATGATGCTATTGCCATACCCAATGCTGCAGAAATGGCTGTCGAAGCGTGTCCTGCAATAAATGCATCATATTCGCTTTCATTAGGATTCGGGAAACCGCTAATCCCTTTAAACTTTCGCAAAGTTTTAAAAAAATCGCGTCTTCCCGTCAATATTTTGTGGCCATATGCTTGATGTCCTACATCCCAAACAATTCTATCATAGGGAGTATTGAATACGTAGTGAAGAGCGACTGTCAATTCTACAGTTCCCAAGCTTGAAGCGAAATGGCCGGGATTATCGGCCAATACTTCAATAATATATTGACGCAATTCAGCACAAATCTGTTCTAGTGCAGAAATGTCTAATTTACGCAAGTCTTCGGGGTAATCGATGTTTTTTAACAAACTCATAGTAATTACAAGCCATCCATTTAGCTTGCAAATTTATATAATTTAAATGTATAATGTTACTTTGTTATGTGTTATTTTTGATTGTAGATAAATATGCTACGAAATCATTCATCGAAGAGAATCCCATTTTTTTGCATAATTTGGATTTCAGGACGCGAACAGATTCATATTTATAGCAGAGGATTATTCCTATTTCATCCAGTTGAAATCCGGCACGGATAAGGCAACACATTTGTTTTTCTTTTTCTGTAAAATCAGGATACTTTTCATTGACTTTTTCGACAAAACCATCATATAAGTCATTGATAACAGGATAAATATTTTGCCAGTTTAATGCATTCTCCAAATGTTTATTTATAATCTGGCTATGTTTTTTTGTATATTCTTTATCTCCTTTTACATTGTATAGATCAAGTTTTGTAAGCTCTTTAACGATATCAAGTTTTTCCAGCAAAACATATTTGACTCTGTTATTCACTTCATCGTGATAAGAAAGCATACGTTGTTGTGTTTCTATCGTTTTTTCTGAGTCCAACAGTTTTTTCTTTTTTCTTTTCATTCCTAAAACAAAAAAGATAATAATAATTACAATTATATAAAGAAAGATATGTATGGATTGGCGATAAATAGTGAGTTCGTGATGAGCATTTTCTAGTTTCTCTTCATTGTATTTTGCTTGTAATTTTAAAATTGATTTGTTTTCTGCGTTTTCGGAGATA
>JAVBLQ010000054.1:0-2605 GCA_031553435.1 Bacteroidales bacterium
CAAAAATAAATTGTTGCTAAAAACCTATAATGATAAAGGTCTTATAAAAACACCTAAACCAGAAGGAATAGGGCAACTTGTTGAGCAAATAAATAAAATACAAACTAATAACGCATTTTGGGACAAAGCTGCATCCACAGGTAGTTTGATATATCCGGTACTGGTTGTTGGGGATTCTAAATTATTGCCCGATGGGATGTCTTATCTTATGCAAAAATGGTATGAAAGAAGATGTAAATCTGAAAATATTAACTTGGGAACAATACGTCCACTAATTGTACTTTCAATATCAACTCTTTTGCTGTACGCCGATGAATTTTCAAAAGGTGGCTTTGAATATTATTTTGAAAGGTTTTATAAAAGTATTGATGATGCAAAAAAACAACAAAATGATCCATATCTTGCATGTAGTAATCTAAGTGTATCTTTCTCTGAATATATGAAAAATGTTTATCCTAAAGATTTTGTTAATACTTTCAATTCATACAAGAGAAAAATATTCACGAATGACAATCGTAACGATAATAAACAACCATCATGATAGATGATTTTTACAAAAGAATAGAGGCTGAATATGAAGTTGAAGGGCATTCTTGGAATCTCTTTTCAGATTTAGGTGATTTATCCGAAGGCGATAGAGTTTTTGTAAGATATGAATTTCTTGCCTTAAATAATTTTGAGGCGGATTCATTTAAGAAGGAAATTGAAGAAGCAAAGAAGCCATTAATAGATTATTTTATCAAAAGAGAGCAAAAGGCAGAAAATCCACATCTATTAGCAAGATATAACCATTTCCTACTTTATGTTACCCGAAATAACTCTTATGCATCCAATGCAATAGAGTACTATCAACAAGTATTAACATATTATCTTTCAATTCACAGTCAAGGCTTCCATACACTCCACTTTGCAAATATACTGGAATGTATTATTTCGCTCAGCACAAAGTATAAAACTAAAATTAGTGAACTAAAAGCTCAAATTAACAGATATTTAGACGATGCATCTATATCTGCAAAGATTAAGACTTTCATTTTTGAAAAAGTTTGCGATGAAAAATGCACACTATTCAAGAGTAATGAATTATCGGGTTATCCGCAACTATGTATTGATTTCGCTACCACTGAAAATGATTCTAATATCAAGGAACGGCTTTTGAAAATGGCTGTTCTTCTCGCTCAAAAGACATCTATTAAAGAATTGAATAAGTCAGCGAATGAAATGTTGGGCGATTTGGAATACCAGTATATACAACCAATAAATGAGAAAAATATAGCTATTTCTCATATGAATGAGAATCACTATAAGAACATAATAAATTATTATAGATTAGCCGGACAAAAGGAAAAACTAAAAAAAGCGATTAAAGAGTTTGAGGGAAATAAGAAACATCATAAATACATTAAAATCCAGTCTAAGGTTCCTTTGGAAAACGCCCAACAAATACACAATATGGTTAATGAATGTTTAGATAGTCTATTGGCAGAAACATCGGAAATTATTATCCTAAAATTATGCATTGATAATGGAGCATTATCATTTCCTCCATACGAACAAATAAGGGAATCTGTTAAACAGCACATAAACAATACTACTTATCATCATTTTTTTGCACCCAAATTAAATGATTTCAACAATAATACAACATCTGTGGCGCAAGAGAAATTGGATGAACATCAATTCTATCAAATTTTCATTCAAAACCATACCTTACCGTTTGTTACAGAGTTGATTAAGCGTGCTATTGATAGTGATAAATTAAATTATTCCAAACTGAAGAAAACATTGCAAGAAACAGCCTTCGGGATAGAATTTGACATTGTTAGAGGCGAATCAATATTAAAATCCACATGGTTCTCCCTTGTAGATGTTGGTCTTTCAGAATTTTTCAAACAGTTTAAAAAGGCAATTAATCAGACGCAATCCGATTGGCGAATTGCTATAGATTTCCTTGCTCCTAAATTTGAAGCAATTTTGCGAGAAATCGTAGAAAATGCAGGAGGAGAAGTAACAAGAATAAAAGATAATGGAGATACAGAATTAAAACCATTGGAAGACCTTTTCTCATCTACGGTTATTTCCGAAATTTTCAATGATGATGATATTTTCCTTTTCAGGCACACATTTACGAAAGTAGGATATAATATTCGTAACAACGTAGCACATGGATTATACAAACCCTGCGACTATACTTTATCGAGGGCTATTCTCGTTTTCCTATGTATTCTTCGGCTAAATAAAGTGATTGTTTATATTGCCCAAAATAATGCAAAATGATTACGAGATAGCCGTATTAACTCGTAAACCGGCTTTTTGTTACTTTTTCTCCCGGCAAGTCTATGGTAGTCATGGAAAAAGTAACGGGCGAAAAAATCGCCCGTCCTGTTACTCCCGTAATTTCTGAAAACTTGGTACATACCATTGGTCGCTGTAATTATCTCCCAGCAGGCTAAACACTCCTGTTAGTTTGCTGTCTTGGGCATATTTCTTGGCTTCTGATATGGTCGGAAACTCACCCAGCTTCCGAAAGCCGATGAATAGTTTATACATGGCTCAGATAGTATTTTCGATGGAAAGAACAGGGGTATTTTTGCGTAGCCATTCC
>JAVBLQ010000118.1:0-24551 GCA_031553435.1 Bacteroidales bacterium
TAAACCGGTTTTCAATGAACCATTGAACCAAGATGCCGTTCCTGTGTTGGATCTGGAACATAAAGCTTCTGTTATGAACGACCGGACTCCGCAACGTGGTCCGGCAAAATTTGCATGGTTGGAGACTACCGTTAAAAATCCACTTAAATGGACTGCAGAAACGCCGAATCTCTATACATTAACGCTAAGCTTGGTAAATAATAAAAATCAAACAATAGAAACATTGACTTGTAAAGTTGGTTTCAGAAGTGTAGAAATTAAAAACGGACAATTTTTAATCAATGGAAAGCCTGTTCGTTTTCGGGGAGTGAACCGTCACGAACATGATCCTGAAACCGGACGAACCATTTCTAAAGAGCGCATGATTCAGGATATTAAGCTGATGAAACAAGCCAATATCAATGCCGTTCGTACTTCCCATTATCCGAACAATACATTGTGGTATGAACTCTGCGATCAATACGGCTTGTATGTGATGGATGAAGCAGATATCGAGGAACATGGCCTGCGCGGACAATTGGCCAGTGATCCGCAGTGGTATGCAGCATTCCTCGACAGAGCCGTCCGGATGGCTGAACGTGATAAAAATTTTCCTTCCATCGTTTGCTGGTCAATGGGTAATGAGTCCGGTTACGGGCCAAACTTTGCAGCAATCTCAGCCTGGTTGAAAGATTTCGATCCGACTCGTCCTGTTCATTACGAGGGAGCACAAGGCGCACCCGCCGATCCGATGACAGTTGATATAATCAGCCGTTTTTATCCACGTGTACAGCAGGATTACCTGAATCCTAATATTCCCGGGGGGGAAGATAAAGAACGGGCGGAAAATGCTCGTTGGGAAAGACTATTAAGTATTGCTCAGAATCCAGTAGACAATCGTCCGGTATTAACCAGTGAATATGCTCATTCCATGGGAAATGCAATAGGAAATTTGCAGGAATACTGGGATGAAATTTATTCTAACCCGAGAATGCTTGGCGGATTTATCTGGGATTGGGTAGATCAAGGTTTCATTATCAATGAAAAATTAAAAATTAAAAATGAAAAATTGAAAGATGTAAAAGCAAATAAACCGATCATTGCTTATGGAGGTGATTTTGGAGATAAACCGAATTTGAAAGCGTTTTGTTTTAACGGAGTTGTTTTTTGTGACAGGACATTAACTCCTAAATATTATGAAGTTAAAAAAGTATATCAACCTGTTTTGGTTGAATCCGGTAATATGAATCCTGAAATCACTACTATTCGTATTACTAACCGGAATCATTTTGTAAATTTAAATGAAGAATATACCGCCCGGTGGTTTTTAATTGAAAATGGAGATACTATTCAATCTGGAGTTTTATCAGACTTGAATATTCCTGCTGGAGAAACAAAAGAAATATCACTTCCGGTAAGAAATATCAAATATCCTGAATATAAAACTGATTATTGGCTTCGGGTTAATTTCTATCTGAAAGAAAATAAATTATGGTCGAACGCTGGTTATGAATGTGCTTTCGAACAGTTGAAGATGAACGTGCCGGAAGGAAAGCCATTGTTAAACAGAACACAAATGCCCCGGATTTCAATACAAAAAGAAAATAATAAAATCACGATTTCCGGACAAAAATTTGAAACAGTATTTGATCTCAATATTGGTACAATATCTTCCTTAAAATACAATGGAAAAGAAATGATTGTATCTCCACTTGTATTTCAGGGATTTCGCGCTCCGGTTGATAACGACAAAGGTTTTGGCAACTGGTTGGCAAAAGACTGGCAAAATTCAGGATTAGACAGTTTGAAACAAACCGTTGATTCCTGTTATGTTTTAGAAGAAAATCCTGTTTCCATCAAAATCAAAGCAGTTACCCGCAACCAGGCAAAAGAAGGATATATTTTGCATAGCACGGTCTGGACAATCAATGGAGATGGAGCTATCAAAGTTGATAATACTTTTAATCCTCAGGGAAATTTACCCGAATTGCCGCGTTTAGGCGTAGTGATGTCTTTGAATAAAGACTTGGAACAAATCAAATGGTATGGTCATGGCCCATATGAAAATTATATTGACCGGAAAACAAGTTGTCCGGTAGGTATTTATCAAAGTACTGTAACAGAGCAATATGTTCCTTATCCTCGTCCACAGGAAACAGGAAATAAAGAAAACGTACGCTGGCTTCAATTGACGGATCAATTCAACAATGGAATTTCTATTATCTGTGATTCGGGAAATATGTCAGCTTCTGCCTTACATTTTACTGTAAACGACTTATACAAAGCAACGCATGCTTATCAACTGAACCCGAGAGAAGAAACAATCTTGTCTTTAGATGCGGCTATGCTGGGACTTGGCAATAGTAGTTGCGGACCGGGTGTTTTGAAAAAATATGCCATTGAAAAAAGGCCTCACCACTTGAACTTTACGATAAAGCCAGTTTACAAATGAAATGTAAAAAATCCGTGATTATCTGTTTATTCCGTGTAATCAGTGTTCTATTCTGACGTAAAATTTTATAAATCATGAAGAAAAACAATCAACTTTTTTACTTTCTCATTATTTGTGCATTATTCATTTCACAAATAGTCAGTGCGCAAAAAAACAATCAGTCGTTCAAAAATTATGAAACCGGTATACAATTTCTTTCCGGAAGAGGTTCGGATGATGCGGTTGATTGGGAATTTTTCTGTACAGACGGCCGCAACAGCGGAAAATGGACTACCATCAAGGTGCCTTCCTGTTGGGAGTTACAAGGTTTCGGAACTTATCAGTACGGCATGCCTTTTTATGGAAAAGCCAATCCTCCGGGCATTGCCAACGAGCAGGGAAAATATAAGTACAAATTCAAATTACCCAAAGAATGGGAAGGACGTGTGGTCAGAATCGTTTTCGATGGCGTGATGACCGATTGTGAAGCCCAAATCAATGGCCGTCGTTGCGGTCAATTACACCAGGGAAGTTTTTATCGCTTTAAAAGCGATGTTAGCGACCGGATATTTTTTGACAATAAAGAAAACGTATTGGAAGTAACTGTCAGTAAAGAATCTTCCAATCCAAGTGTCAATCTGGCTGAACGCCGTGCGGATTACTGGAATTTCGGAGGAATTATCCGTCCGGTATTTGTTGAGGCTCTTCCTGCTCAGAACATTGACAGAGTTGCCATTGATGCCAAAGCTGATGGGAATTTTCATGCGGAAATATTTTTAGGTTCTGCCCTGGATACCAGATATAAACTTCTCGCTCAGGTTTCTGATATCAGCGGAAAAGATGTTGGCAAATTAATTGAAATTCCTGTAAAAAATGGAACTGATAGACTCATTGTTGAAAATAAGTTTGATAATATACTTCAATGGACACCTGAAACACCTAGCCTTTATTATATTACTTTTTCTTTGATGGAAGGAAATAAGCTGCTACATCAGATAAAAGAACGTTTTGGTTTCCGGACAATAGAAGTTCGCGAAAGCGATGGCTTGTATATCAATGGACAAAAAGTATTGGTCAAAGGAGTGAATCGCCATAGTTTCAGGCCGGAAACCGGACGTACGCTCAGCAAAAAAAATAATTATGACGATGTAAAACTCATCAAGGAAATGAATATGAATGCCGTGCGTCTTTCCCATTATCCTTCCGATCCGGAATTTCTGGATGCTTGTGATGAACTGGGATTATACGTTATGGTCGAGTTAGCCGGGTGGCATGGCATGTATGACAGCAATGCCGGAAAAAAATTACTGCAGGAAATGGTAATAAGAGATGTGAATCATCCTTCCGTTATCTGGTGGTCGAACGGAAATGAAGGCGGCCATAATCTCGAACTGGATAAAGAATTTGCTCCACTCGACCCGCAGAAACGGCCGGTTTTACATCCGCAAAAGAATTTCGGAGGATTTGAGACAATGCACTACCGTTCTTACGGAGAAAGCCAGGAATATATGCGTAAACCTGAAATTTGGATGCCAACCGAATTCCTCCACGGATTGTATGATGGCGGAGCCGGAGCCGGGCTTTGGGATTATTGGGAAGTTATGCGCAAACATCCGCGTTGTGCCGGCGGTTTTATCTGGGTCTTTGCTGATGAAGGCGTGCTAAGAACCGACCAAAACGGAAAAATCGACAATTGTGGAAACTATGGCGCCGACGGTATTGTTGGACCTCATCATGAGAAGGAAGGAAGTTTTTATACCGTAAAACAAGTTTGGTCGCCCGTACAAATCATGAATACATCGTTGCCGGAAAATTTTGATGGAAATCTTACTGTTGAAAATCGTTATGATTTCACGAATCTGAAAGATTGCCGGTTTGTGTGGAAATTGATTGATTTTCCTGAAATATCTGATAAAAAGGAAAAAATAATTATTTCCGGAGAAATAAAAAACCTGAACATTTCTCCGCATGCTTCCGGAAATCTGAAAATCAATTTGCCTGCTAACTGGAAAAATGCGGATGCTCTTTTTATTACCATCTATGGCGCTAAAGGCGAAGAGTTATGGACTTGGGACTATACCTGGAAAAAGAATCCGGAATATTTATCTTCTTCGAAAACAAAAACAAATATTTCTGTCAAAGAAGAAAATGCTAAAGTTACAGTATCCACAGGAAATGTATCCCTTGTTTTTAACAAAAAATCGGGAGAACTGGAAAAAGTGATAAAAAATGGCCGGGCTATTTCCTTCGGCAATGGCCCTCGCTTCATTGCCGCCCGCCGTGGAGACCGTTCTAAGGACATGTACTACAATCATGATGACAAAGAAGCTCGTAGCAAAGAAAGAATTTACGAGGATATTTCAGGAGAAAATAAACTTACCGGATTTACATATCAGACAACAAATGACAGTATTGTTGTCGAAGCCAACTATTTTGGCAATATGCGTAAAGCCCGCTGGGTCTTTTCTTCCGGTGGAGATATCCGTTTGGATTATGAATATCAATATGACGGAACAGTTGAATTGATGGGCATTAAATTTGATTATCCGGAGGAAAAAATCAAATCGAAACGTTGGTTGGGAAAAGGGCCATATCGTGTTTGGCAGAATCGTATTCACGGAACGCAAATGGGAGTCTGGGAAAATGACTACAATGACCCTGTTCCGGGAGAATCATTCATCTATCCTGAGTTCAAAGGTTATTTTGCTGATTGGAAATGGGTTTCGGTTAATACTACAGAAGGAATTTTCAATTTAAGGAATGCATCGGAAAATAGTTATCTGGGAATCTTCACTCCCAGAGATGGCCGGGATGTATTGCTTTACACTTTGCCGGAAAGCGGTATTGCTATACTGAAAGTCATTCCGGCCATTCGCAATAAAGTAAATGCAACGGATTTGATTGGCCCGTCTTCGCAAGCGCAATGGGTTTCGGGGTCTCAAAAGGGAAGTGTATATATTTCATTTTGAAAACTTTGTGTCTTCGTGTTTTAAGTCGTATCTTATGAAAAATAAAAATTTTATCTATATTCTCTTTTTTTGCTTGATATTAGGTCAATTGTCAGCACAAAACTTAAATAAACTTTGGCAATCTCCATCCGAAGAGTCCCGTCCCTGGTGTTTCTGGTATTGGATGAACGGAGCCGTAACCAAAGAAGGTATTACTGCCGATTTGGAAGCAATGAAAGCGAATGGAATTGCCGGAGCATATCTGATGCCTATCAGGGGCGTTCCCGAAAATCCTTATCTTGAACCGGTTGTCGAGCAACTCAGTCCGCTATGGTGGCAGATGGTTGATTTTGCCTTCAAAGAAGCCGATCGGGTAGGGTTAAAGATTGCATTTCATATATGTGATGGATTTGCTCTTGCAGGAGGTCCATGGATTACTCCTGAACTATCCATGCAAAAAATAGTCTGGGAAGAAATTAATATACAGGGAGGAAAAAATATCAATCAAACGCTGCCTCAACCTGAAAGTTACAAAGGATATTATAAAGATATTGCTGTTTTTGCATTTCCAACCCCTGATGGAGAAGGAATTTCCACAAAAACAGTTAAACCCGGAGTTACATCAAGTATTGAAGGAATCAGTCCTCAGTTTTTGGCAAACGTTGATAACAGCGAAGAATTTAAAAGTGAATCTCCTTGCTGGATACAATATGAGTTTGATAAACCGTTCACATGTAGAACCGTTCAAATCAAACCTTCTCCAAGGAATTTTCAGGCCCAACGGTTTACTATTGAAGCAAGTGATGACGGCATTCATTTCCGGAAAATAGTAAAACTGGAACCTCCACGCCAGGGATGGCAGGAAGGTGTTTATCCAATGACACATTCCATTCCGGAAACCACCGCGCGTTATTTCCGTTTTTCGTATGATAAATCGGGGACAGAACCCGGAGCCGAAGATATTGACGCTGCCAAATGGAAACAATCATTGAAGATCAGGGGGATTTATCTTTCGTCCGAAGCCCGTATTCATCAATATGAAGGAAAAAACGGAGAAGCCTGGCGTGTTAGTCCTCGTACAACACAACAACAAATTCCGGATAAACTTTGTGTGAACCCTGCACAAATACTCGATTTAACATCTTTCATGAATGAAAAAGGCCAAATAAGCTGGAGGGCGCCCAAAGGCAACTGGACAATCCTTCGCATGGGATACACCTCAACCGGATATACCAATGAAACGGGAGGAAAAGGCGCCGGATTAGAATGTGATAAATTTAATCCTGAAGCTATCAAATTACAATTTGATTCCTGGTTCGGGAAGGCTTATGAAGTGGCTGGCCCGGATATTGCTTCCCGTGTGCTGAAAATTTTTCATGTCGATAGCTGGGAATGTGGCAGTCAGAATTGGTCGCCTGTATTCCGTGAAGAATTTAAAAAACGTAGAGGATACGACCTGTATAATTATTTGCCTGTTATGGCTGGAATCCCAATCCAAAGCGCAGATGTCTCAGAACGTTTTTTGTATGATATCCGTCAGACGATTGCGGAATTAATAGTTGATGTTTTTTTCAAAACCTTACAGGGCGAGGCGCATCAGAAAGGTTGTCAATTCAGCGCCGAATGTGTTTCTCCGACAATGCTAAGTGATGGAATGATGCATTATAAAAATGCGGATATTCCCATGGGTGAATTTTGGTTACAAAGTCCTACCCATGATAAACCCAATGACAAATTGGATGCGATTTCCGGAGCGCATATTTATGGGAAAAATATTATTCAGGCTGAAGCTTTTACTCAATTGAGATGTATGTTCAATGAATTTCCCGGAATGTTGAAAATACTTCAGGACAGAGAATATGCATTGGGATTCAATCGTTTGTCATATCATGTATACACATTGAATCCCTGGCTCGACAGAAAGCCTGGGATGACGCTGGATGGTATCGGCCTGTATTTCCAACGTGACCAAACCTGGTGGAAACCGGGAAAAGCCTGGGTGGACTATGCTCAACGTTGTCAGGCTCTGTTGCAGGTGGGAAAACCAGTTGTCGATTTGGCCGTTTTTACCGGAGAAGAATTACCACGCAGGGCCATTCTTCCTGACAGACTGGTTTCGTTTTTACCTGGAATATTTGGTACAGAAAGAGTCGAAGATGAAAAGAGACGTTTAGCCAATGTGAACGAACCAACCCGGGAAATGCCGGTGGGTGTCAACCATTCAGCCAACATGGCTTATTCCGGAAATTGGGTAAACTCATTACGTGGTTATATGTATGATAGTTTTAATCCCGATGTATTATTATCGGCTAAAGTAGAAAACGGAAAAATCGTATTGCCGGGCGGAATGGCTTATGGAGCACTCGTTATTCCCGGAAAACACTCGATGCAACCCAATCCGGAAAGAATGTCGGCAGAAGTTTTTCAGAAAATGGCTCAGTTACTTGCCGATGGCGCTGTCATTTTTGTTTGTAAGATTCCAGAACATACATTGGGACTGAATAATTATCAGGCAAAAGACCGGGTGTTTAATGGATTATTTGCTAACAACGAAGCCTTATTACAAAATCAAAAAGGAAAAATAATTCCTGTTGGCAAAGGACATCTGGGAATTCTTCCATATACAAAAGAAACATTGGATGAAATCAATATTTCCCGGGATTTCATAGCAACAGACAAATCCGGAACGTATGCCAAGGGAATCGGATATACACATCGTCAGGATAAAAGTGAAAATTCAGATATTTATTTTGTAACTAATCAGTTAGAAGAAAAAAGACAATTAGATTTGTCATTGAGAGTTTCCGGGCGTGAGCCTGAACTCTGGAATCCGGTAACGGGTGACATTGCTACGGCAAAAGAATGGAAACAAGAGAATGGCCGAACGGTTTTACCTATTCAGTTGGACGCCGGAGAATCTATTTTTGTTGTATTTCAAAAAACAACAGGAAAAACAATCGTCAACGAAGGAAATAATTGGATTGAAACGCTTCCGGTTTCAACGATTCAAGCACCCTGGGCAGTTCAATTTGACCCATTATTCCGGGGTCCGGAAAAAGCTGTTATCTTCAATGGATTAACAGATTGGAGCAAAAATGAGGATAACCGTATCAAATATTATTCAGGAACAGCCATTTATACAACTACATTCGATTGGAAAATCAAACCTTCGAATAAAAAAAATCAGCGCTTTTTCCTCCAGTTAGATGAATTATATAATATTGCGGATGTAAAAATCAATGGAAAACCGTGTGGAATCATCTGGACAAAACCTTATCGGGTGGATATTTCAGATGCTTTGTCTAATGGAAAAAATACAATTGAAATTTCCGTAACCAATACATGGGCTAACCGGTTGATGGGCGATGAAGATTTCGGACAGGGAGAAGAAGGTAAGAATATATGGACGAATGCCCGATATCGCTTAAAGAATAAAGTTTTGACGAAAAGTGGTTTGATTGGAAGTGTGAAAATTGTAAAAACACTTTGATAGATTTGTTCGAATAATTTTTATTATAAAAAACAAAAGGGTTATCTTTGTTTACCAAAGAGAATTATTATGGATAATCTTTTAAAAAGAATAACAATTGATGTCAATATTTGTAAGGGTAAACCTTGTATCAGAAATATGAGGTTTACTGTTTCACAAATGTTGGAGTTGATAGCATCAGGTATGACTTTTGATGAAATTTTATCAGAATACCCTTACATAGAACGGGAAGATATTTCTGCATGCTTGTATTATGCTTCATGTGTGCTTAATAATCGTAATATGTTGATTATTGATGATGTAGCTTAACCTGATTTTATGAAATTGCGATTTATTGTTGATACACAATTACCTCCATCCTTAGCTGAATATCTTAGGCGCCGTGAATTTGATGCAACTCACGTTGTAGATTATCCATCGGGCTCATTAACTTCTGATGCCGAGATTATTTCTATTGCAGTGAAAGAAGAACGTATAATTATTTCAAAAGACATTGATTTTTTTGATTATTTTCTGTTGAAAGGATATCCTCCTTCCGTGATTTTGTTACAATTAGGAAACATAAAAAATAGTGATCTATTTGAGTTTCTGGGAAAACAAATTGAAACGATCATAATTTTGTTTGTTGAAAAACAAGAACGATTGTTACTGATAAACCATCATAAAATTACAGTTTATTAAACGATGAAAAAAATATTTTTATTCCTCCTATCTCTCTTTGTTTGCATCACCATCAAAGCAACCATCAAACTCCCCTCCCTATTTTCCGACAATATGGTGTTGCAACAACAATCTGAAGTCAATATCTGGGGGTGGTCTGAAGATGGAAAAATAATAAAAATCGTTCCATCCTGGGATAAAAAGATTTATACTGCAAAATCAGATGAATCCGGCAGATGGATTGTGAAAATTACCACGCCGGCAGCGAGTTATCAACCTTATACCATCCGTATTTCCGAAGGAGACTCAAATATTTCGTTTAAAAATATATTGATCGGCGAAGTCTGGCTTTGTTCCGGACAATCTAACATGGAAATGCCCATGAAAGGATTTAAAAATCAACCGGTGGAAGGGGGCAACATGGCAATTCTTCAATCAAAAAATGAAAATCTAAGATTGATTACAATCAAAAGAAACGCTCAATTTACTCCGCAAGATACCATTTCCGGTTTGTGGAAAGAAGCTGATCCCGAATCGGTGAAAGAATTCAGCGCTACGGCCTATTATTTCGGAAAACTATTGAACGAAATGCTGGATGTCCCGGTTGGATTGGTTTCAGCCGCCTGGGGAGGTTCTTGCATCGAAGCCTGGATGAGCCGCGAAATGATGAAAGATTTTCCTTTTGTAAAATATGCCGAAGAAGGAGATAAAATCGAAGCGCCCAACCGGACATCTACACTTTTATATAATGGAATGATTGCTCCGGTTGCCGGTTACGCCATCAAAGGCTGCATCTGGTATCAGGGTGAAAGCAATTATGAAAATCCGGACAATTATCCGGCTTTGTTCAAAACAATGGTCGAATCCTGGCGGAAAGTCTGGAATCAAGGTGAATTTCCGTTCTATTATTGCCAGATAGCGCCTTATGATTATGCTTCTATTGCTCCGAAAGAAAAACAAGGAGGAAAATATAATTCGGCTTTTTTACGAGAAGCTCAATTAAAATCATCGCAACAAATCAACAATTCCGGAATGGCTGTTTTGATGGATATCGGACAGGAAAGATGTATTCATCCGCAGAAAAAACAAACCGGTGGCGAACGTTTAGCCTTAATGGCATTAGGAAAAACGTATGGCATGAAAGGTTTTGGCTACGAAAGCCCAGTATATAAAGAAATGGCGGCTGAAAACGGAAAAGTTGTTCTCTCGTTTGACAATGCTCCCATGTGGCTGACAGGTTCTGGAAAAGAACTCAACTGCTTTGAAATTGCAGGTGCCGACAAAAAATTCTATCCTGCCAAAGCAGAAATCAAACGGAGTAAAGTGGAAGTCTCTGCTCCGGAAGTTTCAAATCCGGTAGCTGTTCGATATGCTTTTAAAGATTTTGTAATTGGTGATTTATTCAGCACCGAAGGATTGCCCCTAAGCTCTTTTAGAACAGATGATTGGGAGGAATAATATGTCAACAAAACACAAAGACAAAAAGATTCAAAGAAATTTTGTTTTTTTTCTTTTTTTCTTTGTGTCTTTGTGTTTAAACGCATTCTCACAAAACATCAGCGATTATAACGTCATTTGGACTTCTCAAAGCAAAAACTCATCCGAAAGCATGCCATGCGGTGGTGGCGATATTGGTATGAATGTCTGGGTAGAAAACGGCGACTTGTTGTTTTATTTTTCGCGAAGCGGAACTTTCGACGAAAATAATACGTTGTTGAAATTGGGAAGGATCAGGCTGAAATTAACGCCGAATCCCTTTGACGGAGATTATTTTAAACAAGAACTTAAACTCGAAGAAGGCCGTGTAATTATTGAAGGAAAAAATAAACAAATATCAACCCGGATCAAGTTATGGGCAGATGTCTTTAACCCAATCATTCATGTTGAAGTGAAGAATAATCAAAAACTAAAAGCCGAAATTTTTTATGAAAACTGGCGCTATCAGGATAGGGAAATCCGCAAAAATGAGGGCAACCAAAACTCATATAAATGGGCTGTGCCAACCGGGTTGAAAACAAAAAAAGATATTGTCGATTTTCAGGAAAATGAAGTTCTTTTTTATCACCAAAACCAGGGAGAAAATATTTTTGATGTAACGGTTCGCCAACAGGGAATGGAGTCAGTAAAAGAACAAATGTTCAATCCGGTTAAAAACTTAACTTTCGGAGGAAAAATGATTGCCAAAGGTTTTGTGAACGCCGGAATTTCTACAGGAATTTATGCCGATACCGATTACAAAGCCTGGAAGTTGGAAAGTAAAGAACCTGTAAATTCAGCCAACATAGATATTTATCTTCATACCAGTCAAACTGAGAATATAGAATCATGGAAGAATGAGTTACATAATTGTATGCTCATCAGTCAAAAAAAGAAGACTGAGAAAGAAACCTTAACATGGTGGAAATCTTTCTGGAACAGAAGTTTTATATTTATTTCTCCTGAAAACAAAACAGGTAAAAGTTACGAGATCGGACAGAATTATCAGTTGTTCCGCTATATGCTTGCCTGCAACGCATCCGGCAAATATCCAACGAAATTCAACGGCGGATTATTTACTTTCGACCCTTGTTATGTAGACTCAACCTTACGTTTCACGCCCGATTTCCGTAAATGGGGAGGAGGAACTCATACAGCCCAAAACCAACGTCTGGTTTACTTCCCGATGTTGAAAAGCGGTGATTCCGAACTGATGAAACCGCAATTTGATTATTATCTGCAAGCTTTACCCAATGCAGAATTGCGCAGTAAAATGTATTGGAATCATGACGGAGCTTGTTTTACCGAACAATTAGAGAATTTCGGACTTCCCAATCCAAGTGAGTATGGATGGAAGCGTCCCGAAGTTTTCGATAAAGGACTGGAATACAACGCATGGCTGGAATATCAATGGGATACAGCTCTGGAATTTTGCTTCATGATATTGGAAGAAGAACGTTATACCGGGAAAAATATCACTGAATATATTCCATTGATTGAAAGTTGTCTGAAATTCTTCGACGAGCATTATCAATATCTGGCCAAACAACGAGGACGAAAAGCATTGGACGAAAATAACAAACTGGTACTCTATCCCGGTTCTGCTTGCGAAACCTATAAAATGGCAACCAATGCAACTTCTACGGTTGCAGCATTACAAACAGTTGCTTCACGATTGCTTGAGTTGCCTGAAATTCAGTCGGATTCAACAAAATATACCCGTTTCTCCCAGCTTCTGAATAAAATCCCGGAGATTCGCACAAGAGAAATTAGCGGATATAAAACCATTGCTCCTGCATGGCTTTGGGAACGGATTAATAATACGGAAAGTCCGCAACTTTATCCTGTATTTCCCTGGGGGATTTATGGCATTGGTAAACCGGATTTAGATGTTGCAATTAATACCTGGAAATATGATCCGGATGTAAATAAATTCAGAAGTCATCTGGGTTGGAAACAGGATGCTATCTGGGCGGCACGCTTGGGACTCGTTGATGAAGCCAAAAACCTGATTGTTAAAAAAATGCAAAACTCAACATGCCGTTTCCCCGCATTCTGGGGGCCGGGCTATGACTGGACGCCCGACCATAACTGGGGAGGGAGCGGGGCCATTGCTTTGCAGGAAATGCTTTTACAAACCGATGACGAAAAAATTTTCATACTTCCCTGCTGGCCAAACAATTGGGATGTACACTTCAAATTAAATGCGCCTTATAATACAACCGTTGAATGTAAATTTGAAAACGGAAAAATAAAGTTATTGAAAGTTTTGCCTGAAAACCGGGAAAAAGATATTTTTGTGGGCGAAATGAATACAGAGACACAAATAAATTACGGATATGAAAATTCTTATTAAGTATCTTTTCAGCTTATTCCTTTCATTTTCTTTACTCAATGTAATGGCAGGAAATGATAAACCTCTTGCGTTTCCCGGTGCAGATGGATTTGGAAAATACACCACAGGCGGCAGGGGAGGCAAAGTGATTATCGTAACAAACCTGAACGATTCCGGAGAAGGAAGCCTGCGTGAAGCAATTAATACTAAAGGCGCACGGATCATAGTCTTTAATGTTTCCGGCACAATTCATCTTCAAACACCTCTCATTATTAAAGAACCGGATATCACTATTGCCGGACAATCCGCTCCGGGCGATGGTATTTGTCTGGCCGATCAGTTCTTTAATATTAAAACCGATAATGTAATTATCCGGTTTATTCGTTCCCGTTTGGGAAATCTGTCCGGCATAGTTGATGATGCTATGAATGGAAATCGAAATAAAGACATTATCATTGATCATTGTTCCATGAGCTGGTCAGTAGATGAGACCGGATCATTTTATGACAATGAGAATTTTACCATACAATGGTGTTTACTTTCCGAAAGTCTTTACAAATCCGTACACACCAAAGGTAATCATGGCTACGGAGGAATCTGGGGCGGAATGAAATCAACCTTCCACCATAACCTGTTGGCTCATCATTCAAGCAGAAATCCCCGCTTTTGCGGAGCACGTTATCATGAGTCGACTTGGGAAACAGAACTGGTTGATTTCCGGAACAACGTTATTTACAACTGGGGATATAACAGTTCATATGCCGGTGAACATGGAAAACATAATATGGTAAATAATTACTACAAACCCGGACCTGCCACAAGAAAAAATGTCAGCCAACGCATTCTGGAGGCCTGGAAAAGCACGGATGGCCGTGGCACTCATGATTATGGTCAATTCTATATTTCAGGCAATGTTATGCACGATAATAATGTTGTAACAAAAAATAACTGGGAAGGCGTTGACATCAAATACCATAACGAATCAACTCATTCTGAAGAACAGGAAGAAGGATATGTTTATGATAGTATTAAGAAACTGATCAAAGCTGACAAACCCTTCTCTTACGAAATATCGGTGACAGAACAGGCGAAAAAAGCATTTACCAGTGTTTTGGCCTCTGCCGGAGCATCATTAAAAAGAGATGATGTGGATAAAAGAATTGTGAAAGAAGTAGAGTCGGGTACAGCCACTTACGGAGGATCTTACGGCGAAAAACTTGGAATCATCGATTCTCAGGAAACTGTTGGCGGATGGCCTGAATTAAAATCAATCACACCTCCTATTGATAGTGATAACGACGGAATTCCTGATGAATGGGAAAAGAAACACAAACTGAACCCCAATGATCCGGGTGATGCCACAAAAAATACGATCAATAAGAATTACAACAACATCGAAGTGTATCTCAATAGTCTTGTGGAACGAATTATTAAGTGAAGAATTGAATTACGCAAAATTCGCGGCAAAAAATAAAATCAGCGGAGAACCACTTTTCTGACAACTTCCCCGATTTTTATAATATAATAGCCTCTGGGTACATTCAATTGATATTCTACAGTCGGACTTTTGACTTCAAATTCTGCAACTTTCAATCCGATAACACTGAATACTTGTAATTTTTGGCCGACGGTAGCATTTTGAACCTGAATAGTTCTGTTTTCCAGAATTGTTATTTCTATAGAAGGTCGTTCATTAAAGACAACGGCTTTAGACTTCACGTCCTGAGCAAAGAGTGAATAAGAATTGATCGCAAAAAATATAATATTTAAAAGTAAAAATTTTCTCATCTGAGTACAAATATCCTAATTATGAAACAAAGATACAATAAAACAAATTGTTATTCCAAAGAAAAGTTATAAAAGATTTAAATTAGTAGACAAGTAAACCTGCAAACTATTTAAATTTTCAAAATGAAATCGATATGAACAAAGAACTACATCGAGAACACAACCGGAAGATATAATTTGGCTTTGATCGGTTTACCGTCTTTCTTTACCGGTTCCCAGGCCGGCATTGATTTGATTACCCGTAAAACTTCTTCATCCAGGAAAATGTAGACACCTTTAACCAATTTTATATCTGATATTGAGCCGTCTTTATTGAGAATGAAGGAGTAAACAACGCGTCCCTGTATTCTTTGTTTATATGCAACATCGGGATATTTAATATTGAGATAAACATAGCGGAATATAGCTGTTTGCAAAGATTTAAATTCCTGATCTGGATTAGTTTGGTCGAGATTGTAAATTGCGACCTCTTCTCCGTTTTTGATATTTTCCAGTTTGTGTTTTAGTTCTTTGCTGATTGCTGAAAATGTATCAGTTGAAATTCTGTCAACTGAATCTATTGGCATATCCGGATCTCCTGTTTCATCGGGGCTTTCAGGAATTTCCTCATCAGTAACTATTTCCGGAGGCGTTTGGCTCGCTTTTTCTTCCGAAGGTTCTTTTGTTGTTGGCGGTTCTATTTGATTTTCGAGATAAACATATTCTACAGTAGTTAAATTGGACAGGTTGACAGGATTTACTTCGATAACATCTGTTTTGGTTGTATGTTTGATATAAAACAATGAAATCGTCAAAACACAAATCGTACCGGTCACAACAATTATTAAGGCGCGTAAGTGTCTTTTAGATGAAGTTTTACGTAAATAATAAGCTCCGTATTCTTTGTTTTTGCCTTCAAATACCAGTTCTCGCCATGCATTTGAATTCAAATCCATATTCTATTGTTTTTCACTTTTAATAGTTTTTTTGCAAATTTACTATTTTTCTTTTACCCAAACCAGAGACTTTTACCTATAGAATACCCTCCCCATGTGGCCAATAAACAAAGAAACACACTTGACAATACATAAACGAAAAATAAAAATATATTCCCTTGTTTCAATAAATTAAGGTTTTCCCATGAGAAAGAAGAAAAAGTTGTGAATCCGCCACAAAATCCAATAGCGAGTAAATGTATCCATGAATTTTTTTCTGAAATCGATGGAATTCCCCAAAATAATCCGATCAGTAATGACCCTATAATGTTTACGCTGAATGTGGCAAGAGGTATAACCGGTATGGCAAATAGTGAAATCAGACGAGCTATACCAAAGCGGGCAACGCTGCCGATACCTCCGCCCACAAAAACCAATGAAAATAATTTTAGCATCTTGTTATCTTGATAATTAATATTGATATCGAATTGAAATGGGGAAGTAATATCCGGTAGATATTCAAAATTTTGCAGACAAACTAAGCCCAAAACCCGAAGAAGATGCATAAGGTAAAACCATCGCATGATCCAGTATTGTTCCGGTATATAATTTTCTTATAGTTGGATATAACCAGTATGCTGCTTTTGTCCCTAAAATACCGATACCGGCCCCGGCAAGTACATCAGATAACCAATGTCGATCGTTGTAAACACGTAAAAAACCGGTAGTGGTTGCCAAACCGTATCCTGCAATTCCATACCAAACAGATTTGTCTTTATATTCCTGCCACATAAACTCTGCACCTGCAAAAGCTACTGCTGTGTGCATTGAAGGAAAAGAATCATCACCATCGCCATCAGGCCTGGGAGTAGAAATAGTTGATTTCAACAGATATGTTGTACCTACAGATAAAACAGCAGAAGTCCCTAAAATCGCGGAACGATCAATAAAATTATGCTTTCCCTGAACACCGCACCAATTTAAAACATAAACAGAGGCCGGAGCAACAAATGGTAAAACATCATCTACATGTGTGTGTCCATCCCATTTTTCAGTTTGTTGGTGGATTTTTTCATCCAGATTTTTATCGATTGTCCCATAAATTCCAGCGGCGATTAAAACTCCGGGGACGATTAACTGTTTCGGTGAAAATTTAATACCCTCCTTAGTTTCAGGATAAGTCACTCGGATAGATAGCGTATCTGTTTGTCCATAACCGGGAAACGAATTTGCGATTAAAAAACACGAAGACACGAATACACAAAGGAAATACAAATGTAAACTTCGTGTCTTTGTATCTTTATGTTTATTTACAGCCTGACATTTCATAAATCAAATAATTGTATTACATGTGGGACAAAAATTATACCAGCAATAACAACGGCTATAATCGCAGTCATCAAAACCGCCGCCGCTGCCACATCTTTAATGATTTTAATCCGGGGATTATATTGAGGTGAAATAAAATCACAAATATATTCAATGCAAGTGTTAAGCGCCTCTACGGATAATACCAGTCCGATTAACAAAATAACATCAACCCATTCGTTTTTGCTTACCTGAAAAAAATAACAACCGGCAATGGCCAGTATCGCCAAACCGGTATGAATCTGAAAATTTCTTTCATTCAGAAATAACGCCTTCAATCCTTTGAACGCTACTCTGAAACTTTGCACTCTTGTTTGTTTTTTGAATTCTTCCATGTTTTTTAGTTACGGGTTACAAGTTACACGTTACAGGTCGAATAGTAATGGCATGTTACTTTACCTGTAACTATTTAAAAAAGAAAAAGGGAAATCTCCCGACTTCCCTAATCCAACCTTTGTTAACCTTAAATCTAATACTATTATGAAAAAACCACAATGCAAAGATAATGGCTTTTCTATATGTTTGTCAAGTCTTTTTTGATAATAAGTGTTAATAGTACAAGTATAAAGTCATAAAGAATGATAACGATTGTATTTAAATCAATAAATTGATTGACAAACGTTAAATCAATCTTTGAATTTTGCACATAAAAATTCTCTGTTCATTCTGGCTATATTGCTGATAGAGATATTTTTAGGACACTCTTGCTCACAAGCTGTAGTGTTTGTACAGTTTCCGAAACCCAATTCATCCATTTTAGCTACCATTGCTTTTGCACGACGGGCGGCTTCCATTTTTCCCTGGGGAAGTAATGCCAATTGACTTACTTTTGCGGAAACAAACAACATGGCAGATCCGTTTTTACATGCAGCCACACAAGCTCCGCATCCTATACAACTTGCCGAATCCATTGCTTCATCTGCAATATCTTTTGAGATGGGAATTGCATTTCCATCAGGAATTCCTCCAGTATTGACAGAAACATAACCTCCTGCCTGTATAATTTTATCGAAAGCATTCCGGTCAACCATCAAGTCGCAAATTACAGGGAAACCCGCCGAACGCCAAGGTTCAACAGTAATTGTTTCTCCGTCTTTGAATTTACGCATATGTAATTGACAGGTAGTAATATCTTCGTCCGGTCCGTGAGGATGTCCGTTGATGTAAAGTGAACACATCCCGCAAATTCCTTCGCGACAATCATGATCGAATACAACAGGCTCTTTTCCTTCATTGATAAGTTGTTCGTTCAGAATGTCCATCATTTCCAGAAAAGATGTATCTGTGGAAATATCAGATAATTTATATGATTCGAACCCGCCTTTGGATTTCGGATCTTTTTGACGCCAAACTTTGAGCGTAATATTGATTGTTTTTTCCATAAAATTAATGTGCTAATTGTTTAATGTGCCAATATGCCAATTCAATTGGCACACTAGCATATTAGAATATTGGCATATTATGCCTTATAATTTCTCTGTTGACGTTGAACAAACTCATAATCAAGCGGTTCTTTGATCATTTCAGGATCTTTATCGTCACCGTTATATTTCCAGCATGCTGCATAAGAAAATCTCAGGTCATTGCGAAGAGCTTCACCTTCCGGTGTTTGATATTCTTCACGGAAATGTCCTCCGCAGGATTCTTCGCGATTGAGAGCATCACGGGCCATTAATTGACCTATTTCAATGAAGTCTGCTACCCGCAAAGCCTTTTCCAATTCGGTATTAAGGGCATTTGCTTCACCCGGAATACGAACATTCGACCAGAATTCTTGTTTTATTTCTTTAATTCTTGTCAGTGCTTTTTGCAGAGATTCTTTGGTACGGGCCATTCCGACAAAATCCCACATCACAAGACCTAGTTCCTTGTGAATAGAATCAACCGAACGTTTACCTTTGATATTCATCAGTTTGTCGATCCTGTCCTGCAACTGTTTTTCAGCTTCTGCAAATTCAGGAAGATCGGTACTGAAACGGGGAACCCGAATTTGATCCGCCAGGTAATTTTGAATAGTATAAGGAAGAACGAAATATCCGTCGGCCAACCCTTGCATCAATGCCGAAGCTCCCAAGCGGTTTGCACCGTGATCAGAGAAGTTTGCTTCGCCGATACTGAAAAGTCCCGGAATGGTGGTCATCAGTTCATAATCTACCCATATTCCACCCATTGTATAGTGGATAGCCGGATAAATCATCATCGGAGTTTCATACGGATTATCGTCCACAATTTTTTCATACATCTGG
Organism: Bacteroidales bacterium; assembly: GCA_031553435.1. Taxonomy (GTDB): domain Bacteria; phylum Bacteroidota; class Bacteroidia; order Bacteroidales; family Azobacteroidaceae; genus JAVBLQ01. The sequence continues at coordinate 19,636 of JAVBLQ010000118.1, forward strand.
AAAAGGTTGCCATAACGGGCTTCCACTGTTTTTAATCCCAAACGATTGATTGCTTCTGAGAAATCAAGATAAACGGCCAAACCGGTGTTTCCAACACCAAAGCCGGCATCACATCTTTCTTTAGCTGCACGTGAAGCCACATCACGAGGAACAAGGTTTCCGAATGCGGGATATCTTCTTTCAAGATAATAATCCCTGTCTTCTTCTTTGATTTGTGTAGGTTTTAATTTTCCTGCACGAATGGCTTCGGCATCTTCTTTCTTTTTAGGCACCCAGATACGACCGTCATTACGAAGAGATTCCGACATCAATGTCAGTTTGGATTGAAATTCTCCATGAACAGGAATACAGGTTGGGTGAATTTGAGCAAAACAAGGATTTGCAAAATATGCTCCTTTTTTATAACATTGAATAGCTGCCGATCCGTTGGAACCCATTGCATTGGTGGAAAGGAAAAATGCATTTCCGTATCCTCCTGTTCCGATAACGACTGCATGTGCAGAAAATCTTTCAACTTTTCCGGTAACCAGATTTCTGGCGAGGATTCCTCTTGCTCTTCCGTCAATAATGACCAGATCAAGCATTTCGTACCGGGTATATAATTTAACCGAACCTTTATTCACTTGGCGGCTCAAAGCTGAATAGGCGCCAAGCAATAATTGTTGACCGGTTTGCCCTTTAGCATAAAAAGTACGGGAAACCTGGGCGCCTCCGAATGAACGGTTATCCAACAATCCTCCATATTCACGGGCAAACGGAACTCCCTGAGCCACACATTGGTCAATGATACTGTTGGAAACTTCCGCCAAACGATGCACATTGGCTTCGCGCGCTCTGTAATCTCCTCCTTTTATCGTATCGTAAAATAAACGGTAAACGGAGTCGCCGTCATTTTGATAATTCTTGGCGGCATTGATACCGCCTTGTGCTGCAATTGAGTGCGCACGACGGGGTGAATCCTGAATACAGAAATTCAATACATTAAAACCAAGTTCTCCGAGTGATGCTGCTGCCGATGCTCCGGCTAATCCTGTTCCGACGACAATAACGTCCAAACGACGTTTATTCGCTGGATTGACAAGTTTTTGATGTGCTTTATAATTGTTCCACTTTTCTGCCAACGGGCCTTGTGGTATTTTAGATTCTAACTTCATCTTAATCAATAATTAATAATTAAAAATGAAGAATTAAAAATGGAGAATCAAGAGTGAAGAATCAACGACCGGCATCAGCCAATTATTTTTGAGTGTAAACTTCATTCTTAATTTTTTATTTTTAATTCTTAATTTATGAAAGCGAAATAAACGGGAACAGTTGCAAATCCGATCATGATGATAGTAGCAACAATATTTGAAATCGTTTTCAAACGAGGATACCAGGTTTTATTATTTATTCCTAGTGATTGGAAAGCGCTCCAAATCCCGTGAGTAAGATGGTACCAGATGGCTACCAACCACACCAGATAAATGACAGCATAAAAAGGATCGGAAAAAAGCTTGATCACAAGTCCGGAACCTTCATGTATTGCCTGTTCGGGATTGAAAAGTTCTGCAAACTGCATTTTATACCAGAAATGATACATGTGAAGAACTAAAAAACCAAGAATGATTGCTCCCAGTACAAACATGTTTTTTGAAGCCCATTCTGTTTTTGTTTTGTTTGAGGATGCATATTTATCCTTCCCTCTTGCACGCTGATTTTGTAACGTGAGCATAGCTGCATAAATGATGTGCACAAAAAAACCGGCTGCCAATATAAGTGTGCCGATAATTGCATACCAATGAGCGCCAAGAAACAGACAAATCATGTCGTACCCCTCCCGTGAAAAGACCAAAGTCAGATTCATCGACATGTGGAACAACAAAAACAAAATAAGGAAGATACCAGATACACTCATGATAACTTTCCTACCAATAGAAGAGTTAAATAACCACATAATAAATCTCCGTTTTTTAAATTATTTTTGAATATGGATTGTATTATTTTCTTAAAATCGCCACAAAAATAGTTACAATATCCTTAATAAACAAGGAAAACAAGGGGTAATTAAGGAAAAATTTCCGTAATCAAAATAAAGGAAGAAGAAGTAACGGAGTAAAAAAAATCTTCACTCTTAATTTCTCATTCTTCAGTCAAAAGCATTACCTTTGTGGTTTATTCTTAAATAAACGAAATTACGATGTCACAAAAGTTTTCTTCCGATCTGCCTTATAAAGTGGCAGATATTAGTTTGGCAGACTTCGGCCGCAAAGAAATCGAAATTGCAGAACATGAAATGCCGGGATTAATGGCTATCCGTAAAAAATATGCGGATCAGAAGCCATTGAAAAACGCCAGAATCATGGGTTCGTTGCACATGACCATTCAAACAGCCGTATTGATCGAGACTTTAGTCGAACTTGGAGCCGACGTTCGTTGGGCAAGTTGCAATATTTTTTCAACCCAGGATCACGCAGCGGCAGCTATTGCAGCAGCAGGTATCCCTGTTTTTGCCTGGAAAGGTGAAACTCTGGAAGAATATTGGTGGTGTACGGAAATGGCATTGTCTTTTCCCGAAGGAAAAGGCCCTAATCTGATTGTTGACGATGGAGGCGATGCCACATTGTTAATCCATTGGGGGTATAAAGCTGAAAAAGATGCGTCTTCCATCAACCGGAAAGGCGGAAATCATGAAGAGCAAGTCATCCTCGATACATTAAATCGTATTTTAAAAGAAGATAATCAACGTTGGCACACAACTGTAGCCGAATTAAAAGGAGTTTCGGAAGAAACAACTACCGGAGTTCACCGTTTATATCAAATGATGGAAAAAGGAGAATTGTTGTTCCCGGCCATCAATGTAAACGATTCCGTTACCAAATCTAAATTCGACAATTTATATGGTTGCCGTGAATCATTGGCCGATGGCATCAAACGCGCCACAGATGTGATGATTGCCGGAAAAGTAGTTGTTGTATTGGGATACGGAGATGTGGGCAAAGGATGCGCCAAATCTATGGCTTCTTACGGCGCCAGGGTGATCGTTACCGAAATCGATCCGATCTGTGCACTGCAAGCTGCTATGGAAGGATTCCAGGTAACCACCATGGAAGAGGCTGTCAAAGAAGGAAATATATTCGTTACCACCACGGGAAACAGGGATGTGATAACACTTGAACATCTGAAGCAAATGAAAGATCAATCTATTGTTTGTAATATCGGTCATTTTGACAATGAAATACAGGTAGATAAATTGGTTAATTTCCCGGGAATCAAACGGACAAACATTAAGCCACAAGTGGATAAATATACATTCCCTACCGGAAATTCTGTTTTCCTGCTGGCCGAAGGTCGTTTGGTTAATTTGGGTTGTGCTACAGGGCATCCGTCTTTTGTAATGAGTAATTCATTCACCAATCAAACATTAGCCCAAATCGATTTGTGGACAAAAAAATACGAAACCGGAGTTTACCGTCTTCCTAAATATCTCGACGAAGAAGTTGCACGCCTGCATCTGGAAAGAATCGGAGTAAAATTAACCGAGCTAACTCCCGAACAAGCTGCTTACATCGGAGTTCAAAAAGATGGGCCGTATAAACCGGAACATTACAGATATTAACTAAGAATGAAGAGTGAAGAACTAAGAATTGAAAATCAATAAAACTCTTCACTCTTCACTCTTCACTCTTCACTCATGAAAGTTGCTATTCTCTCTCCCTTCCACCCTTACCGCGGAGGCATTGCACAATTCAGCGCCATGCTTTATACTGCATTGGAGAAAGAACATGAAATCAAAGCTTTTTCCTTTTCACGATTATATCCTGATTTTTTGTTTCCGGGTAAAAGCCAGTACGTTGAACCAGGAGATAAGGCGATTCAGATTCCTGCAGAAAGAATATTAGATAGTATCAATCCGTTTTCATTCGGGACTACCGTCAGAAAAATCAAAGCTTTTGAGCCGGATGTTCTGATTATTTGCTATTGGATGTCTTTTTTCATTCCCGGATACGCGCACATAGCCAATCGTTTGAAAAATAAGACAAAAGTAATTGTACTTCTTCATAATGCAATTGCTCACGAACCCAGGGTTTTTGATGTCCCTCTAACTAAACTTTTTTTCAATCAATGTTCCGGTTTTATTGTAATGAGTGAGGCTGTGAAAAACGATTTGTTGAAAATCAAACCTGATGCAAAATACATTTTAAAACCACATCCTTTATATAATCATTTCGGAGAAAAAATAGACAGGACAAAGGCTGTTGCTCATTTAGGGTTGAATCCGGATATGAAAACACTTTTGTTTTTTGGGTTAATCAGAGATTATAAAGGTTTGGATATATTAATCGATGCCATGTCTGAAATAGACGAAACATATCAATTGGTAATTGCCGGAGAATGCTATGGAAGTTTTGAAAAATATGAATCACAGATAGCACAATCACCGGCAAAAAACAGAATCCATGTGTTTAACCAATATATTGATGATGAAAAAGTTCCATACTTCTTTTCCGCTGCGGATTTATTAGTCCTACCCTATAAATCGGCCACACAAAGCGGAGTAATTCCTGTCGCTTACCATTTCGATGTGCCAGTGTTAGCAACCAATGTCGGCGGATTAAAAGACTATATCGAATCAGCCTCCACCGGAATTGTTTGTCAACCGGATGCGCACAGCATTGCCGCTGGAATCAATCAATTATTTGCTTCGGGAAAAGAATCTTTCGTCAAAAATATTATCAAAGAAAAAGAAAATCTTTCTTGGGAACAATTTGCCAAATCAATCTTGAAATAATTGCAAGTGGAAAATTGAAAATGAGGCTTACGCACAAAAACATTTTCAATTTCCCACTTTTCATTTTCAATTACTTGTCAAAGGTTCCAACGCAGAGCGGCCCCCTAATGGCCTCCCCCAAGCACTCCGCACTCTGGCTGTGTTA
>JAVBLQ010000042.1:0-9282 GCA_031553435.1 Bacteroidales bacterium
CATTTATTCGACGAATGTAAAATAGATTATTTCGCCGTTTCTTTACCCGACCTCGCTATTTGGGAAGATGATCTGAATAAACGAAATCGAATCCATTGTAATTATGTGATGGGATTGGGCTATTTAGGTTTGAATAACCATGAAAGAGCCGGACAATTCCTGCAGGAAGTTGTTGCTCAGGATGTGAATCATCTGGGAGCGCAAATCCACCTGGAAATGACTCTATCTTGTCAGGAAATAAAAGATTTGTCGCAAAATACCGACAATCTACATCTGTATCATTTATTGGTGAATTTATAAATATTAATGTATAACAAGATTGATATTTTTGTCATTGCAATGAAAAACAAAATCATTTTTAATATCATGAAATTGAAAGCACGGTTAATCATTTTTTCCCTTTTATTATTGAGCATTACATTCTCAGCTCATGCCGATGAATATATTAAAATTACAACTAAAAACACCTGTCTCGTACTGAAGGTAAACGATAAAAAAAGATTGGAACAAACTTATTTCGGAGAGAAAATTAAAAATCTCAATGAAATGAGCCAGGTGGATCTGGAAAAATTCACAGCATATTCCACTTTTGGAACCAATCATGTTTTTGAAGCTGCTTTACGTGCAATCCAAGCCGATGGAAATACTTCTACCGAGTTGGGATACATTTCTTCTTCAACTGAAAATAAAGGCAGCGATATTATTCATACTAAAATTTCCCTGAAAGATGAGTATTACGACTTATTTGTCGACATTCATTATAATGCCTATCAAAATGATGATATCCTGGAACAATGGGTGGAAATCAAAAACGGACAGAAAAAAGCGATCCGCTTGACCAATTTTGCTTCGGCTGATTTGTCATTCAACTCATCGAAATATTATGTAAGTCATTTTCATGGCGATTGGTCGAATGAAATGAATATGTCGGAACAACTTTTGACAGAAGGAATCAAAATAATTGATTCTAAATTAGGTGTTCGGGCAAACCAGTTTACTCATCCTTGTTTCATTCTTTCTTTAGATCAACCTGCTCAGGAAGATAACGGAGCGGTTATTGGAGGAACATTGGAATGGCCTGGTAATTTTCAATTCTGTTTTGAAGTAGATAATAGTAAGAAATTACGCGTATTGTCAGGAGCCAATCCTTATGCTTCTGATTACATGCTGGAAAAAGGGGAAACATTTAAAGCTCCAGCTTTATTGTACACTTACAGTAATGAAGGTACAGGAAAAATGACACGAAACTTTCATCATTGGGCAAGAAAATATGGCATCAAAAATGGTAATAAAGAAAGAGCTGTCTTACTCAATAACTGGGAAGCAACTTATTTTGACTTTGATGAAGCCAAATTGACAAAAATCATCGATGATGCTGCTAAAATGGGCTTTGAACTATTCCTGTTGGACGACGGATGGTTTGGAACAAAATATCCCCGCAATGCAGACAATGCCGGTTTAGGTGATTGGGAAACCAATAAAGCCAAATTGCCCAATGGTATTCCTTATTTGATTAATGAATGTAAGAAAAGAAATATCAAATTCGGTATTTGGGTAGAACCTGAAATGGTCAATCCGAAAAGTGATTTGTATGAAAAACATCCAGATTGGGTGATTGCACAACCACATCGCGAACGTACAGAACAACGTCAGCAGTTGATTTTGGATTTGAGTAATCCGAAAGTACAGGAATTTGTATTTAACACTGTTGATAGAATTTTACAAGAAAATCCAGGTATCGATTATGTGAAATGGGATTGCAATCGCTATGTCTTCAATTCAGGCTCTTCTTATTTAACTCCTGAAAAACAATCGCACTTGTTCTACGATTATGGTAAAGCCATTCTCGAAGTAATGAATAAAGTCAGTGCAAAATACCCGAATGTAACATTTATGGCTTGTTCAGGTGGTGGTGGCCGCATTGATTATGGTACATTGAAAAACTTTGATGAATATTGGATTAGCGATAATAATGATCCTTTGCAACGTTTGTTTACACAATGGGGTGCTCAATATTTCTTCCCGACCATCGGATTGGCAAGTCACGTATCAGCTTCTCCTAATCATATTACCAGAAGAGAATTTTCTCTGAAAACCCGTTTTGACATTGCGATGGCCGGAAAACTGGGAATGGATTTGCAGCCTTCTCAAATGACAGAAAAAGAATATAATTTTTCAAAAGCAGCTATTCAAACCTATAAAGAAATTCGTCCGATTGTTATTTTCGGAGATTTATATCGTTTGCTTTCTCCTTATCAAACGAACAGAACAGCTTACATGTATGTAGGTGAAAATAAAAATGATGCGATACTTTTCAATTTCCTGATCAGAAAAGAAATTTATCCTACACCTTTAACTGTAAAATTGAAGGGATTAGATCCGAATAAACAATATACATTGAAAGAAATCAATAAAGATCCTGATAATTGGTCACGTTTTTCCAAATACGAAGGAAAAACCTTCAGTGGAGATTATCTTATGAAAGTGGGATTGAATTTCGCTATGTATGATGAGTATGAAAGCGTAGTTGTCCGGTTTACTGCCAATTAATTCGCCTAAATGCAATAAAATGAAATCTTATTTTTTGAAATATATCTGTTTGTGTGCAGCTTTTTGTTGCACACAAGCAATATGTGCAAAAGATTACCTGTTGGTTTCTCCCGACGGACAATTAAAAATGAATGTTTCTGTGGGAAAAACAGTTACTTATACACTGAAACACAACACAACTACTTTACTAGAGTCTTCTACATTATCCATGACATTCGACAATGGCATTACAGCCGGAGAGAATGGAGTTGTAAAGAATGTTGAAAAAAAGAATGTTAAAAATACCATTCAGGTTTTATTTGGAAAAAATGCCTCGATCTCTGATGATTATAGTGAATTGAAGTTGAATTTTGCAGATAATTATTCCTTGATTTTCAGAGCTTATAATGAAGGTGTTGCTTATCGTTTTCAAACAACATTTAAAAATGATGTGATTGTAAATGCCGAACAGGCAGATATCGTATTTGCAGGAAATCCGGTTGTTTATTTTCCCGAAGCAGACGAAGGAATGAGAAATTTTGAGCGTTTGTATGAAAAATTTTCATCCATTGCCGATATTGATTTGAATAAAAATTATGGGAATAAGATTCGCTATAGTACTTTGCCATTGATGGTGAGCTATCAGGGAACTGTTCCTTATAAAGTTGCTGTGACTGAATCCGATTTGTCGGATTACCCTGGAATGTATTTATTTCATCCTGAAAATAACAGTAATACCTTGTCCGGATTTTGGCCTGAATATCCTGAAACCGTTGAGAAACCAAATGATATTTATACCAATCATTTACCAATCACCCGATATGATTATTTGGCAAAAACAACAGGAAAACGCTTGTATCCCTGGAGAGTCTTAATTGTATCTTCTGCAGATAAAGATTTATTAAACAATCAGTTGGTTTATAAATTGGCACAACCTTTAAAACTAGCTGATGTATCGTGGATCAAACCAGGAAAAACGGTCTGGGAATGGTGGCATAAGGCAATGCTGGAAAACGTCGATATTCCCATTGGGATGAATAATCTGGGACTGGATTTATATAAATACTACGTCGATTTTGCTGCTGAAAATAAATTTGAATATTTGACCCTGGATGCAGGATGGAAAGAGAGCTATATCGGAGAACTATGTGCTTATGCCAAATCAAAAGGTGTAGGAATATTTGTTTGGACATGGGCTAATATGCCGGTTGTTAATCCGAAAAACTGGATGGAAAGAATGAGCGCCGCAGGTGTTGCCGGATTAAAAGTCGATTTCTTTGAAAGAGATGATCAGGAAGCTATGCAGTGGCGTGAATTAGTAGCAGAAAGATGTGCGGAAAATAAGTTATTGCTTGTATATCACGGATGTCCGAAACCCACAGGCTTAGAACGAGCTTATCCGAATATTGTGAATTATGAAGCCGTTCGGGGAGCAGAATGTAACTATTGGGACAGAGGCTCTGATCCCGATTATCACTTGGAATTTCCTTTTATACGGATGATGAATGGTCCGCTCGACTACACTCCGGGTTCTATGCGTAACAAGATAAAAGATGAATTTTTCCCTGTCGACAAACCTAATGTGATTCCCTCGACCATGGGAACACGCGCACATGAACTGGCCATGTATATCTTGTTCGATCATCCGGTTGCTTATTTATGCGATTCGCCAACCGAATACCGGAAATATCCTGACATTCTGAACTATTTATCAAATGTACAAACGGTATGGGACAAAACATTTCCTTTGCACGCCGAATTGGGAAAATATGCTGTTGTAGCCAAACAAAAAGGAAGTGAATGGTATGTTGGAGGAATGACCAATTGGGAAGGAAGAGATATTGAACTTGATTTTTCATTTTTACCATCAGGGATAAAATATACGGCAGAGATATTTACCGACGGAAAAGATGCAGATTATTTTGCAACCCACTATGTTTTTGAAACAACAGAACTTGATTCTTCAACTAAAATGAAGATCAAGATGGCAAAAGGTGGTGGATTTGCGATGAGGATATATAAAAGAACAAACTAAAATTAAAAATATGATGAATAAAATTTCAAAATATTTTCTTTTTCTTTTTCTATCATTTTGTGTTCAAAATGCGATAGCAGAAGATTATGAGCTTGTTTCTCCCGGAGGAAATCTCAAGGTGAAATTAAGTATCAATGGCAGTACCCAATATGAACTTTGGGCAGGATCAACTCAGTTGATTGCTTCATCTCCAATTGCAATGAATCTGGAGGGTGGAACTGTTATTGGAGCCGGTACTGTAAAAAATACGGAAAGAAACAGCATTAATACAACAATTTCAGTATTGATAGGCAAGAATAAAACTTTAGATGACATTTACAATGAAATTATAGTTCACTACAATGAAAATTATGATTTGATATTCCGCGCCTATGATGATGGTGTTGCTTATCGTTTTCAAACCGCATTAGGTGGAGAAATTATTGTAAAAACAGAAGATGCGATTTTTAATTTTGCCGGAAATCCCACTGTTTATTTTCCTCAAGTAAACGAATTCGATCCACAAGCTGCTAATCCAAAGTTAGATCATTGGGAAAAATCATATAAAATTTATACATCCATTGATCAGATGAAGTCAAAAATATTGGCCGTAACTCCGGTTTTATTTTCTTATCCAACTTCCAATCACAAAGTTGTGATCTATGAATCCGGATTGTTGGATTATCCTGCATTATACATTCAACAAAATGGATCCCAATCCGTCAGAGGTTATTGGGCTCAATATCCTAAAACAGTAGATCAACCGAATAATATGTATTCAAATCATTATCCGATAACAAGATTTGATTATATAGCTAAAACTCAAGGAACCCGTTCTTTTCCCTGGCGTGTAATGGTAGTTTCGGACGATGATAAACAACTGCTGAACAATGAATTGGTCTATAAACTGGCTGAACCATGTAAATTAACAAATGTTTCATGGATATTGCCTGGAAAAACAACTTGGGAATGGGGACATAAAGCTATTTTAACAGAAGATGGGAAGGCTGATCTGAGCAGGGGAATACCTGCTAATGGAGGAGGAACTAAAAATTTAAGTTTTAAACTCTACAAATATTATGTTGATTTTGCTGTAAAAAATAATATTCAATATTTGACATTGGATGCCGGCTGGAGTGATAGCTACATCCGTCAACTTTGTGACTATGCAAAAAGCAAAGGAGTGAAAATTATTGTTTGGACATGGGCAAGCTGTGCGGTTGATAATGCTAACTGGATGAAAAACATGAAAGATTATGGCATTTCCGGATTTAAAATTGACTTTGTGAATCGCAGTGACCAACCTGCAACTAATTGGTTGGAACAATTAGCGATTAAAGCGGCCGAACTGGAAATGGTAGTAATGTATCATGGTTGTCCGGTGCCTACCGGATTAAACAGAACTTATCCTAATATCCTGAATTATGAAGCCGTAAGAGGTGAAGAAAATAACTACTGGGATGGAACTTCTAACCCGGATTATCAATTGGAAATACCTTTTATCCGAATGTTGGCAGGAGCATTTGATTATACACCCGGTTCGATGCACAATATAACCAAAGATCAATTCAGACCGATTGATACAGGCGAAGAAGTGCCCGGAACAATTCCCAATGCAATGGGTACCCGTTGTCATGAATTAGCTATGTATGTTATTTTTGATCAACCACTTGGGTATTTAGTAGATTCTCCTACCGAATACGAAAAATATCCGGATATTCTGGAATACTTTCAAAAAGTTCCGACAGTTTGGGATAAAACCATTCCACTTTCTGCCGAGTTTGGCAAATATGCCGTAATTGCTAAGCAAACAGGAGAAAATTGGTTTGTTGCAGGAATGACGAGTTGGGAAGGACGTACAGTCGATGTTGATTTCTCATTCTTACCTGAAAATGTCGATTTTCAAGCCACAGTTTATAAAGATGCCCCATTGTCAGATGGCTATCCAAAACGATACGAATGTGAGGAAATAGTTGTAAATAAACAAACAAAACTGAATCTTCGAATGGCTAATGGGGGAGGGTTTACAATAATGTTAGCTCCTCAGATCAATTCATCGGTAAATGATTTGTTCAGAAAAACAGATGATTTTCAAATCACCTTCACCAATAAAATATTGGAAATAACATCAAAAGAAAAATACCTTCAGCACTTTAATATCTACAATATTGCAGGGCAACTTGTGCTAAATAAAGCTGCCTCAAATATATATTCACAGCAAATAGATCTATCCGCCTTGCATTCAGGAACTTATGTGCTTGAAATTGAGACCTTGACAAGTGTGGATTTTTTTAAATTTATTTACTTATGAGAACAAACTACTTTTTGAAAAGCACGCTTTTAGCGGCTATGTTTGGTTGTGCTCTTTCCCTTTCGGCAGAGGCTCCAAAAGTTCCGACTTTTGTTGAAGCTAAAGGAACAGGAATTGAACCTTTTTTGTTTGAGTCAGGTGCTCAATGGGGAGATTACAACAATGACGGTTATTTAGACTTGATTTGTGCCGGTACGGATGATAGCTGGAATCCTACTACTATTTTGTATAAAAATAATGGGAATGGTACATTTACCAAAGTCACAACTCCTTTTGCTAACCTGAGAGATGCTAGTGTTGTTTGGCTAGATTATAATAATGATGGCAACCTGGATCTTTTTATCTGTGGAAGAAGAGAATTCTGGGATTGGGGTGCAGGACCTGAAGGACAAGATGTTTTGAGAAAAGCTCCATATACACATTTCTATGAAAATCAGGGAGCCGCTAACAATTTTGACTTTTTGGAAGTATTCCAGGGAGAGTTTAAATACATCGATAATGATGGCGGCAACAAACCGAATCGTTATGTTGTTGCAGCCGATTTCGATAACGACGGATGGGTTGATATTGTTATGTCAGGAAGAGCCGAAGATCAGAATATCTATACAGCGCTTTATAAAAACTATCAAGGTTCTACATTTGTAGAAGTATCTAATCCCGTAAACGGAACAGATAATTTCATACAAATGAGATCCGGTTCATTAGCTGCTGCCGATTTTGATGGTGATGGTTATTTAGATCTAGGTATTTTCGGATGGACAGCTAGTGATGGTGTGCCGACTCATTTAAGCCCATGTACAGGAGCTATTTATAAAAATAATGGAGATGGAACTTTTGCTTCTCCTTGGTTATTCCCTGGTGGTGAAAGTGGTGAATTTGTATGGAATGACTACAACAATGATGGGAAACTAGATTTTTCAATGACAGGTTTTTGTTATGGTGGAACCAATGGTTATGACGGTGTTGGTTGGCAAGGTGATTTGTTTGTAAATAATGGTGATGGTACCTTTACAAGAAATGATTATAATGTTACTAAATTTACTCAATCTCAAGGCTGTTCTAATGATTGGGCGGATGTTAATCATGATGGTTTTGCGGATATGACTTATAATAGATCTCATAATGATGCTATCTTTTTGAATAACTTCGGAGACAAATCATTTACTAAATCAGAATTTGTATTTGGAGAACCAGGTTCTACTTATGCTTATGATACAGAAGGTGGTGTGTCAACTTTAGTTGATTATGACAAAGATGGAAATTTGGACGTTTTTGTAATGGGATATTCTAATCATGATAATGTGAAGAAAAATTATATCATGAGAAATGATTTAGGTAATGGTATATCAACCAATGAAAAACCATCTGTACCTGCAAATTTGAAATATACAGTAAACGGTGAAAATATTACATTTACCTGGGATGCATCTACAGATGATCATACTCCAACTGCGGCCATCCAATACAATCTGTATGTGCAAAAAACAGATGGAACAATCATTTGCTTCCTTCCTGCTAATCCTGCAACCGGTGATTTGAAAGTAAATGATCATCTGGTAGGCATCAACGGAACTTCCTATACATTGAAAGGTTGGACATTGGAAGATGGAGATAAATATGGTGTTCAGGCTATTGACAATTCAAGAAGAGCCAGTGCTTTTAGCACAACTGCCACTTCAATCGGTGATGTTACTGTTAATGATGTAAATGTTTCAACAGGAAAAGGATCTATCGAAATTTCTACTTCTTTGGAAAACCTGACAGTTGAAGTGTTCAATGTAAGTGGATTAACTGTTGCAAAAACAACTCAGTCCGGTAAAGTAATCAATGTTCCTACAGGAGTATATCTTGTAAAAGTTTCTTCTGGAGCAGATTCTTTGGTTAAAAAAGTAGTTGTAAAATAAATAATTAAAAGTGAAGAACTAAGAGTGAAGAATTTAATTCTTAGTTCTTCACTCTTAGTTTTTAGTTCTTAAGTTCAAATAGAAAAAGCCACAAAAATGATTGGTATCAAAAAAATTACTTCCTTTATTTTGGCAATTTGTGCCACTACATTTCTTTTTGCCTCCCCTGTTCAAAAAGAAATTAATTCCGGTTGGAAATTCAAACAATGGCGGTTGACCAACTGGTATCCGGCAACCGTGCCCGGAGTTGTACATCTGGATTTAATGGCCAACAAAATCATAGAAGACCCTTTCTTCAGAATGAATGAACGTGGCGTGCAATGGGTCGATAAAGAAGACTGGATGTATGAAACTCATTTTGATGTCAGCGATGAAATGTTCGCAAAAAACAATATCCGTCTACACTTCATGGGGTTGGATACCTATGCGACCATATACCTCAATGGTGAAAAAATGCTGGAAGCAGACAATATGTTCCGCGAATGGAAAATAGACATTAAAGGAAAAGTAAAAGCCAAAGACAA
>JAVBLQ010000039.1:0-18906 GCA_031553435.1 Bacteroidales bacterium
TTGTCGGATAAGAGTTTTTCTTATTTTGCTAAGCTCGGTACAACTAAAGCAGGATATTACACCTATGATATCAGTGGTTTCAGAAACTGGTTCAATGGCGTATTGATGCGTGGATATGTGGATATATATCCCTCATATAAAAATGCCGGTACTTATATTGACAGTTTCCAGAAAAATCTTGATTATGCATATAACAACCACCTGTACAATGATATGTTTCCCACCAATCTGCTGGTTGGTTGGAATATGGATAAAGGTAAAAATAATACAGAAGGAATGTTCACATTTGCCTTTGCCGCAGAATATGCAGTATTAGCATGCTACGAATTGGAAAAATAAAACTAACTTAATTTTAATTTATTATGATAAAAAAACGAAATGCTAAAGCCATGCAATGGTTGCGTCTGATGATGCTCCTTTTTGTATTTGCACCTTTATCGCTGTGGGCACAAAATGTCACTGTATCAGGTACAGTTACCGATGGCAACAATGAGCCGGTAATTGGAGCTACTGTAATAGTTAAAAATGCTACAGTTGGTACAACTACCAATATTGATGGAGAATATACCATCAATGCTCCGGCAAACGCCACGTTGGTATTCAAGTATGTAGGACTTACCCCTAAAGAGGAGCAAGTGAATGGACGAACTAAGATCGATATCGCAATGATAGTTGATGAAAGCGTTCTTGATGAAGTCGTTGTAGTAGGTTATGGTGTGCAGAAAAAAGTAACGCTCACCGGTGCGGTAGCGGGTGTGAAAGGAACTGAAATGATCCATACTAAAAACGAGAACCCACAAAATATGCTTACCGGTCGTATTGCCGGGGTGCGTGTATGGCAAAAGAGCGCCGAACCAGGTAGCTATAGCGCAAATTTTGACATCCGCGCTATGGGAGCTCCGTTAGTAGTTATTGATGGTATTATGCGTTCAGTTGAAGATTTTCAACGCTTGAATCCTCAGGATATTGAAGATGTATCTGTACTTAAAGATGCTTCGGCTGCTATTTACGGAGTACGTGCTGCTAATGGAGTAGTGCTTGTAACTACCAAAAGCGGGACAAAAGACGGAAAAAGCAAAATTACCTACAATGGCTCGTTTACTTTTCAGAAAATGTCGGGAATGCCTGAACTTGCCAATCCTTATGATGCCATGACATTATACAACGAGAGAGCAATGAACAATGTAAATGGTGGTAGCATCATCTATAAAGAATCAGATTTCGAAGATTTCAGAAATGGTACCCGCAGAACTACAGACTGGAATAATCTGGTATTCTCGGATATTGCTCCACAAACCCAACAAGATATAAGTATTTCCGGAGGAACCAATAAAACCCAGTACTATATAAGTATGGGCTATTTCAATCAGGAAGGTATCTTTAAGTCAGGTGATTTGAACTACAACAAATATAACATACGCTCAAATATTAACACTGAGATTATCAAAGGACTGACATTCGGTCTTAATCTTGCAGCTATGGCCGATCAACGTAATCAACCTTACTCAAGTCCGGTAGATATTATCCGTAACTATTGGCGTCAGGGTGTATTATTTCCTGCCTATGCCGATCCCGAAAATACAATGTTAAACTATGAAGGATTGGATCTGGAAGAAAATACAGTAGCAAAAATGACTGCAGATGTATCAGGTTACCGTAAGTATGAACAGAAGTCTTTACAATCATCGGCAACATTGAATTATGATTTTGGCACAGCAGTACCTGCATTAAAAGGTTTGTCGGCCAAAGCATTGTTCAGCTACGATTATAGAATGGATAATAACAAAATCTATCGCAAAGAATATTATCAATACGCCTACAACAAAGTGAGCGATTCGTATATTCAAAAATTGTATAATCCGAGTTCGCCAAGTCAACTCCGACGCGAAATGTATGATAAGAACCAGCAGTTAGGACAATTTATTCTTAATTACAATCGTACATTTAATGTGCATACTGTAAGCGGATTAATTGGCTGGGAAGGACGAAAAAATATTGGTGACAATTTCTATGCCCAAGGTTACCTTCCATTTGCAATAGACGAACTTTTTATCAGAGATGATGAAGGTAAGGATGGTGGCATGTCTTCTGGCAATGCTGATTTATTTGAATACAATAGTTCTGCAATAATAGGTAGGATAAACTATGCATTTGGCGATCGTTACCTTATTGAAGCACAATTTCGTTATGATGGATCTTCCAAATTTGCAGAAGGTCATAAATGGGGATTCTTTCCATCGGTATCTGCAGGTTGGCGTGTATCTGAAGAATCTTTCTTTAAATCAATTTCCGCATTAAAATTTGTGAATCAATTAAAGTTACGAGCCAGCTATGGTGTAATGGGAGACGATCAAGACAATGACTGGAATTATGAATGGGTGTCAGGTTATAACTATCCGGCTTCGGGTGAAAATGCAACAGCTGGTTACTATAATAAATATGCTCCGGGTTACATGTTTGGCGACAAATTTATTTCCGCAATGTCTCCTAAACCAATACCCAATAGCCTCCTTTCATGGTATGAAGCACACACATTCGATGTAGGGGTGGATTTTGAAGGTTGGAATGGCTTGTTCGGATTTGCTGTTGATTATTTTGATCGTCGTCGTGAAGGTCTTTTTGCCCGTCAAACAGGAGATTTCCCTACGGTAATAGGTGCTACTGCTCCTTATGAAAATATTAACAGTGACCGTCACTTCGGTATAGACCTTGAACTTACCCACCGTAATAGTATAAACGATTTTAAATATAAGGTAAAAGCCATTGGAACAATTGCCCGTAATGAATATTTACATGCAGCGCAAAATGGTCCTTATGGTAATTCTTATGACCAATGGAAAAACGACAACCTGAATAACCGTTATCAAGGCGTACAGTTCGGTTACGAATCAGCAGGACGCTTCCAGAACTGGAAAGATATCTGGTATTATCCGCTCTATCACGAACGCGACGTATTACCCGGTGACTACAAATATGAGGATTGGAACGGAGACGGTGAAATCAATGGATTGGACGAGCATCCTTTTGCATACGACCAGACTCCATGGTTCAACTATAGTTTAAGTTTCGATGGTACATACAAAAGTTTTGATTTAAGCTTTTTATTCCAGGGATCGGCGCTTGGTTCTATGGAATATAAAGAACCTTTGTACAGTATATGGGGTAGTAATGGTGGAGGTACGTTAGTACAATACCTGGATCGCTGGCATCCGGTTGATCCTTCGGCTGATCCATACAATACTTCTACCGAATGGGTAAGTGGTTATTATGGTTTCACCGGACATTATCCAAGAAACAATTCGGAATTCAACCGGGTAAGTACAGCTTATTTACGCCTGAAGAGCTTGGAATTAGGTTATACATTGCCTAAGATAAAATCATTGTCTGCGATGAACCTGCGTGTATTTGCCAATGCCTACAACCTGTTTACAATAACAAAAGTAAAATTTGTTGACCCTGAACATCCTGATGATGAATTGGGACGATTGTATCCGCTTAACAGAACTTATACGGTAGGTTTGTCTCTGTCGTTTTAAAAATTTGTGTTAAAAAATTACGAATTATAATTTTGATATATATGAAAAAAATATTTATATTATCTCTGCTCGGTTTATTGTTCTTGTCCGCTTGTGTGGATTTGGATGTCCCGCCGAAAAATGTCATTACCAGTGACGATCTTTTGACAAGTGAATCGGGGATGGAAGTTTATATGGCGAGGATGTATAGTACTATGCCTTTTGAGGATTTTAAATATATGGGAGAGTGGGGGATCAGATTCAACGCATGGCTTGGAGCAATGGGTATTGATGGTACCGGTGAAGCCTTGAATCGCGATGGTATATGTAGAGCTTTTACCAGCGAAGACGATCCTTACTGGAACAAAGACAATGCCAAACCATTTGAATTATTACGGACAGCTAACTTTCTGCTCGAAAATCTACCTAAATATGCCGGAAATTTTCCGGAAATAACCTACAATCATTATTTAGGAGAAGCATATTTTGTACGTGCCTTTGTATTCTCTGCCATGGCGCGTCGTTTTGGCGGTATTCCTTTAGTAACTAAAGTAATACCATATCCTGCAGAATCAAACACATTAGAAGTTGCCCGTTCTACCGAAGAGGAAACCTGGGATCAGGTACTGGCCGATTATGACCAAGCAGCTGAATTAATGCAAAAAAACAGTCCTAAAAAGGGATATTCCAATAAATATGTAGCATTGGCATTCAAAGCCGAAGCAATGTTGTATGCAGGATCTGTAGCTAAATATAATGAAACTGTACCGGGACGTTTGACCGGCTTCGGACAAAAAACCGGTGTGCGTGTTATGGGATTTGATGAAAATAGTTGGCAGGCAGCTTCCAGAAAATATTTCAAAGAAGCTTATAAAGCCGCCCGTCAGGTAATGGAAGAAGGAGGATATTCACTTTACAAGAAAAAATGGTCGGCAACCGATCGCAATGCTCAATATCAGAATATGGTAGATATGTTCAGTGACTTGAGCAGCCCTGAAAATATTTATGTAAAAGAATATCAATATCCTACCATGACACATGGTTACGATGCTTATAGTGCACCGTTTATTTTCCGCAGTCCATTGTCTTGTGGTACCAATCCTTCGCTTGATTTCTTAGAATTATTTGAAGGTTTCGATAGATACCCTGATGGTACAATAAAAGTTACGACAGGAAACTCCAATACTCAGGGAGATTATATATTGTATGACAAACCGATGGATTTCTTCAAAAATGCAGAACCACGTTTACGTGCCTATGTAATTTTCCCGGGAGATATGTTCAAAGGCCAGGAAATTGAAATACGAGGTGGTATATATACAGGATCTGTTCCTGTCAAACCTTTTTTCAGCGATTATTCTTATAACGCTGCCGAAAATAGATATCAAAATCTGCCTGCATACACTCAAAAACCCAAGTCATTATATCTTAGTCCATCAGAAGGACAAAGTCAGGAAATAGTTTCCTATAATGGTAAAGATATGACTGCAGCCGGAGCTAACGGACCATTTTATGACAAGGGAGAAAGTGCTATGACCGGATTGTTTGGACGTAAATGGTTAAATCCTGATCCATCTTTTGTTCCGGGTGAAGGAAAATCAGCTCAACCCTTTATCCTGATGCGTTATGCAGATGTGTTGCTTGCTGCTGCTGAAGCCGGAGTTGAATTGACATTGGCAGGCGAAACATCTCCTGATGGGTCCAATATGCTGCAAGTAGCTACAGAAGCGGTAAATGAAATTCGTGAACGTGCCGGTGCAACAAAACTTACCAGTAATATCACCGGAGATGTGGCAGGACGTAATATTGTCCGTAAAGAGCGTCGCAAAGAACTCGCCTTCGAACACAAAACAAAATGGGATTTAAGACGCTGGCGAGTACAACACTATGATAATCGTGATGGCTTCTGGGGCGAAACACGGGATAAAAACATGTACAGTAACAACTCACGTTACCGTTTCCGCGGTTTGTATCCATTTTTCTCTACCCAAAGCGGTAAATATTTCTTCGATGCTCATTTTCAATGGGTAAGCATGAAAACATTCGAGTATAACCCGATTGATTATTACTTTGCAATACCGGGAGGAGAAGTAGCCAAGAGTCCGGTAATCGATCAACAACCCAACAGATAATTAATAATAAATAAAAAAGAATATGAAAAATATAGCATTTTATACTTTAATCTGTATGTTGTTTTCGCTCAGCTCCTGTAGTTTATTCGAATTAGATAACAAGGACGAGCCTGCCGAAACAATACAAGGTGAAGTGGTGGATGTGGCTACCGGCGAGCGGGTATTGACCGATCAGGGCAGTGAAGGCATCCGCGTACGTTTAACTGAACTTAGCTGGCAGGGAGGAAATGTTACCCCGCAAGATTTTAATTGTATGTCAAACGGAACATTTCAAAACACGAAACTATTTGCCGGAAGATACAATGTCCGCGTTGATGGCCCGTTTATCCCGTTGGTTCGTGAAGACTCAAATGGCGTTCCTTTAGCCGACGAAACACAAACTGTAGATATCAGCGGAGTTACTAAAGTGAAATTCGAAGTGCAACCCTTCCTTAAAGTAGAATGGGTGGGAGAACCGACATTCAGCAATGGTAAAGTTACAGCACAAGTACGCGTTACACGCGCCGTATCACCCGAAGACTTCCGCGATAAAATCGAACCGATGGGAGGTTATAGTAGTAGCTTCCTGAACATGACCGATATCCAGCTATTTGTCAGTTATTCGTCTAGCGTAGGTTATCGCGCCCGTGACGATCGCTGGTCAAATAAGATTGAATACACCGGTTCCGAATTTAATTCTTTGTTCGGACAAACAATTACCATTCAATCCAATGGATCTATTCCTTCGGGCCGTACAGTGTTTATCCGTGCTGCCGCACGTATCAACTACGATACCCCCAAAGGCAGCGGAACCAGAAGATGGAACTATAATGAAGCTAAGGAAGTAATGATTCCTTAACTGAGAATGGAGAATTGAAAATTGGAAATGGAGAATTTTTCAATAATTAGGTAACTAAATATATATTCTTCATTTTCAATTCTTCATTCTCAATTTTCCATTTAAAAATTTTATGTATGAAAAAGAACATATTAATCTTTTGTTTTCTGGGACTTGGAATTCAACTATCGGCTCAGCTTAAAGATGATGTTAAAACGGCTTTCCAGACAGCCGGCCCATGGAAATCTGTAACAGATGTCAGATCCGACGCTGCTATCGTTTATGGAGTCGGAGGAAATCCTTCGGAAAAAGGGAAAAAAGTATCGTTCGAAGAAAGAGTAAAATCATGGAGGGACAGGGGATACAAAACCCATTTCATGACCGGAATAGCCTGGGGCGAGTATCAGGATTATTTCACCGGACAATGGGACGGTATTAATCACCTGGGAGAAGGACAGGTAACCGCCAAAGGTGATACCATCTGGCATGGCCACATGATTCCATACATTGTACCCACGGCTTCTTTTATACAATACATGAAAGAAAAACATGTGCGCCGGGTCATTGACACTGGTATTGACGCCATTTATATGGAAGAACCAGAATTCTGGATGAGAGCCGGTTACAGCAGCGCTTTCAAAAAAGAATGGCAGAAATATTATGGCTTTCCGTGGTGTCCGCAACATGAATCACCGGAAAACACTTATTTAGCCAACAAACTAAAATATCAACTCTACTACAACGCTTTGGATGAAGTATTCACTTATGCCAAAGAATATGGAAAAACCAAAGGAATGGATGTAAAATGCTATGTCCCGACACACTCATTGATAAATTATTCCGCATGGCAAATCGTAAGTCCGGAAGCTAGCCTGGCTTCACTCCCTTGCGTGGACGGATACATTGCACAAGTATGGACCGGAACATCCAGAGAACCAAACTATTATAACGGAATAAAAAAAGAACGGGTATTCGAGACTGCATTCCTCGAATATGGATCGATGGAATCCATGACCCGTCCTACCGGAAGAAAAATGTTCTTCCTCACAGACCCTATCGAAGACTGGCCACGAGATTGGGCTGATTACAAAAAGAATTATCAGGCAACATTTGCCGCTCAATTACTTTATCCGATGATAGATAACTATGAAGTAATGCCCTGGCCGGACAGGATATACGAAGGTTTATACAGAACCAGCTCCAACAGCGATGTGAAAGAAAAAATCCCCCGATTCTATTCTACCCAAATGCAGGTAATGATCAATACCCTCAATGATATGCCATTATCCGAAAATAAAATCAATGGTTCGCATGGAATCGGAGTATTGATGGCCAACTCGTTGATGTTTCAGCGTTTCCCTACTCATGCCGGATACGATGATCCGCAGTTCTCCAACTTCTATGGGCAAACTTTACCTTTAGTTAAAAGAGGCATTCCTGTAGAAACCGTGCATATGGAAAATGCAGCTTATCCTGATACCTGGAAAAATCTGAAAGTATTGGTTATGTCTTATTCCAATATGAAACCAATGAGTCCGGAATACCATCAACAAATCGTTCAATGGGTAAAGAATGGGGGAATATTAGTATATTGCGGAAAAGACATCGATCCCTACCAATCCGTCATGGAATGGTGGAATACAGGAAAAAACACCTATGCTGTCCCATCAAATCATTTATTTGAAACACTGGGCCTGAAAGAAAATCCGGCAGAAGGAGAATATGCCTGTGGAAAAGGAACTGTTTTTGTTATCCGGGAAGAACCCAAGGAATTCGTATTGAAAGCAGATAACGATGAAAAATATTTCACAACAATTCAAAAAGCATACGAATCAAAAGCTAAGGCAGGAAAATTGGAAGTGAAAAATAATCTATACCTGGAACGAGGTGTTTACATTATAGCTGCTGTTTTGGATGAAAACAAAAATACCACTCCTCTTACATTAAAAGGAACTTTCATAGACTTATTCGATCCGGAACTTCCTGTTATTCAGGAAAAAATGATAAATCCGGGAGAACAGGTTTATTTGTACGATATAAAAAAAATCAAAGACAAAACAAAGCCGAAAGTCCTTTGCGGAGCTTCACGCGTATACAATGAAGAATATAAAAAAAATGAATATTCTTTTGTTGCCAAAAGCCCTGCAAACACCAACAACGTATCCAGGATTTATTTGCCTGGAAAACCGAAAAAAGTAATAGTAAAAGATCACTCAGGAAAATTGCTCCCGGAAGCAAAAGACACTTGGGATGATAAATCAAATACCTGTTTGGTTAAATTTGAAAATAACCCGGAAGGAGTTTTTGTGCAAATTACATGGTAGAAAAGGCAGGTTATCTCACAGGGCAAAAAGAAAATAAGATAATTTCTTGATAACCTGCCGTTAAACGAAACCTGGCGGTATTATTTTCACACTCAGGATAATCCGCCCAGGTTTTAGTATTCTTTGATTCTATGCCTGAAAGGCAAAATTTTCATAACCGCATGTAAGCGAAGCGCAATTTGCGGATTGGCTCTAAATGATGACTAATAGTAAAAACTAAAAAATACACGCAATGAAAAGAATCTTATACTTTATCCTGTTGGCAGCGACAATAACAGGATGTAAAGAAAAAGAAACAGAAGTTTACAAAGTAACAAGCAACCTGCGAGCTCCTGCCTATCCGCTGATTACCATTGATCCTTACACTAGCGGATGGTCATTTGCCGACCGTTTGTATGAAACTTCAGTTACACACTGGACGGGTAAAAATTTCCCATTAATAGGAGCTATTCGCGTAGATGGAAATGTGTATCGCTTCATGGGAGCCGAAGATGTTCAGACCGCTGCCGTTGTTAAAACTTCAGAGGAAAGTGAATGGAACGGAAAATATGTATTTCTAAAACCGGTAGCCGGCTGGGAAGCTCCTGATTTCAACGATACACAATGGAAATCCGGTCCTGCAGCTTTCGGAACTACAGAAAACGAAGCTACTGCTAAAACCAACTGGACTACCGAACACATTTGGGTAAGACGAGAAGCTACATTAGAAGAAGACCTGACGGGAAAAACTGTTTTTCTGGAATATTCCCACGATGACGATGTCGAAATCTACATCAATGGTATTGAAGTTGTCAATACCGGTAATGACTGTAAAAAGAATGTAAGAAAAAAACTTCCTGCGGAAGTTGTTCAGACATTGAAAAAAGGCAAAAATGTGATTGCCGCTCATTGCTGGAACCGCGTCGGAAACGCATTATTGGATTTCGGGCTTTGTGTTGAATTACCTGTGCAACAAAGTTTAAAAGAAACAGCCGTCCAGAAATCAGCAGAAGTATTACCTACCCGAACCATTTATACCTTCACTTGCGGAAATGTTGATTTAATGCTTACATTCACAGCTCCATTATTGATGGATAATCTGGATTTATTATCCCGTCCTGTAAATTACATTTCATATGAAGTAAATTCTAACGATGGAAAAGAACATGACGTGGAAGTTTATCTGGAAGCCGGTACTGCCTGGGCGTTAGACAAATTCAATCAGGAAAGCCAAAGCGAAGTTTTTGAGAAAAACAATCTCTTATTCCTGAAAACCGGAAGTAAGTCTCAGAATATCTTAGGAAAAAAAGGCGATGACGTTCGTATTGACTGGGGATATTTCTATCTGGCTGCTGATAAAGGCAATACAATGTTTGCAACAGGAGATAACTACGCAATGCGTTCATCTTTCTCCATAAATGGAAAATTGCAAAAAGAAACAACTCCCGCTGTTAATGGACAAAATAATTTAGCACTGGCACGTTCTCTGGGAAAAGTAAATAAACCGGTAGAAGGATACTTTATGCTTGGTTACGATGATATCTATTCCGTTCAATATTTTGAACAAAATCTTCGTCCATACTGGAACCGCAAAGAAGACAAAGACATTTTTTCCATGTTTGAATTGGCAAAAAAAGAATACGATCAATTAAGAACTGCCTGCAAAAAACTGGATATGGAAATCATGCAAAAAGCAACAAAAGTTGGAGGAAAAGAATATGCCGAACTTTGTGCATTAGCATATCGGCAGTCAATTTCAGCCCATAAATTGATGGAAGCGCCAAACGGAGAACTCTTTTTCCCCTCGAAAGAAAATTTCAGCAACGGATCTATCGGAACTGTAGATTTATCTTATCCTTCTGCTCCATTATTCCTGCTATATAATCCGGAACTCGCAAAAGGATTAATCAACCATATTTTCTATTACAGCGAAAGCGGAAAATGGACTAAACCATTCGCAGCGCACGATATAGGAACTTATCCGATAGCCAACGGACAAACTTACGGAGGCGACATGCCAATAGAAGAATCAGGTAACATTCTGATCATGACTGCTGCAATCGCCACCATGGAAGGAAATGCGGAATATGCACAAAAACACTGGGAAACATTGACTATATGGACTGATTATCTGGTAGAAAACGGGTTAGATCCTGAAAACCAATTATGTACAGACGATTTTGCCGGACATTTTGCCCATAATACGAATTTATCCATCAAAGCAATTCTTGGAATCGCTTCATATGGACGTTTGGCTGATATGCTTGACAAAAATGATGTTGCCCAAAAATATACAGACATAGCAAGAGAAATGGCCAACAAATGGGTAACAATGGCTGATGACGGCGATCATTACAGACTAACATTCGACCAGCCGGGAACCTGGAGCCTGAAATACAATCTGGTTTGGGATAAACTGATGCAAATGAATATTTTCCCCAAAGGTATCGTTGAAAAAGAAATTCCTTATTATCTGACCAAAGAAAATAAATATGGAGTACCTTTGGATAATCGCGAAACATATACCAAAGCGGATTGGATCATTTGGACTGCAACACTGGCCTCAGACACAACCACTTTTCAACGATTCATTTCTCCTTTGTATAAATTCATGAACGAAACAACCACCCGCGTTCCGATGACTGACTGGTATTGGACGGACAAACCCGAACAACGTGGATTCCAGGCTCGTTCCGTCGTAGGAGGTTATTTTATCAAAATGATGGAAGATAAATTGATCAATAAAAAGACTACATCAAAATGAAAAAGATTCTTTTATTTTCTCTCCTGAGTATATTTATCATTCAGGCAAACGCGATCGAAGATCCGGTAAGATATGTCAGTCCCAGGATGGGAACGCAATCCAACCGGGATCTGTCAACCGGGAATCTGTATCCGGCAACCGCCCGGCCCTGGGGAATGAACTGTTGGACACCCCAAATGAACGACATGGGCAACGGATGGACTTACTGCTACGGAGGTTTATATCCCAATGGTAAATTCGAACAGAAAATCAGGGGATTCAAACAAACCCACCAACCCAGCCCGTGGATGAATGATTACGGACAATTCTCAATCATGCCCGTTACCGGAAAAAAAGTTTTCAATGAAAGAGAAAGAGCCAGTTGGTTTTCTCATAAAGCAGAAACTTCAACTCCATATTACTATAGCACATATCTGGCAGATTACGATATCGTCGCTGAAATGGCGCCCACAGACCGGGCTTGCTCTTTCCGTTTTACCTATCCGGAAACAGATAAAGCATATTTAGTCATCGATGCTTTCGACAAAGGTTCTTACATTAAAGTCATTCCGGAAGAAAATAAAATTATCGGATATTCAACTAAAAATACAGGCGGAGTTCCTGATAATTTTAAGAATTATTTCATTATTCAATTCGAAAAACCTTTCGTGGATGCAGAAATATATGTTAACGGCACGTCGGTTTCAGGAAGGGAAAAACAAGACAATCATGTAGGCGCCATTATCAGTTTCAAAACCGGATATAAAGAAAAAGTGAACATAAAAGTAGCTTCCTCTTTCATCAGCTTTGAGCAGGCACAATTGAATTTAAAAGAATTGAAAAATAATTCGATAGAAAAAATTGCAGAAGAAGGTAAAACAGCCTGGAACAAAGAACTCGGCAAAATCGAAGTAAAAGGAGACGATATCCATCAATATGAAACATTTTACACCTGTTTGTATCGTTCCTTACTTTTTCCGCGGAAATTCTTTGAAATAGACAAACAGGGAAATATCGTACACTACAGTCCGTACAATGGACAAGTACTACTTGGATATATGTTTACCGATACAGGTTTCTGGGATACTTTCCGCTGCCTCTTCCCATTGTTGAACCTGCTTTATCCTGAAGTCAACGCACAAATTCAGGAAGGATTGATCAATACCTACAAAGAAAGTAATTTCTTTCCCGAATGGGCAAGTCCGGGTCACAGGCCATGTATGGTAGGCAATAACTCAGCTTCCGTATTGGCCGATGCACTTTTGCAAGGCATCAAAGTACAGGATACAAAAGCTTTGTGGGAAGGCTTGGTCTACACAGCCAATCATGTGCATCCCACAGTTTCCTCTACAGGAAGAATCGGTTACGAATATTACAACAAGTTGGGCTATGTACCCTGTGATGTAAACATCAAAGAGAGCGCCGCCCGCACGTTGGAATATGCTTATGATGACTGGTGCATCTATCAGGTAGGAAGAGCATTGAACCGTCCGAAAAAAGAAATCGAGGTATATGCAAAAAGAAGTCAAAACTATAAAAACCTCTTCCGGAAAGATTACAATCTGATGTGCGGACGGAAACAAAACGGAGATTTCAACGATCCTTTCAGCCCGTTCAAATGGGGAGGAGATTTTACAGAGGGAAATGCTTTGCATTATACATGGTCGGTTTTCCATGATCCTCAGGGATTAGTTGATTTAATGGGAGGAAAAGAAAAATTCAATCAAATGATGGATACGGTTTTCGCTTTACCGCCAATTTTTGACGATAGCTATTATGGAAGTACTATCCACGAAATACGCGAAATGCAAATCATGAACATGGGCAATTATGCCCACGGAAACCAGCCTATCCAACACATGATTTACCTGTACAATTATTCCGGACAACCCTGGAAAGCGCAATACCTCCTGCGTCAGGTAATGGATAAGCTCTATTCTCCTACCCCCGACGGTTATTGTGGAGATGAAGACAACGGACAAACCTCTGCCTGGTATATCTTCTCCGCATTAGGATTTTATCCTGTCTGCCCGGGAAGTGGCCAATACGTTATTGGATCCCCCCTGTTTCAGGAAGCTATTTTACACCTGGACAACGGGAACAAAATAGTTATCAATACTCAAAGTAACAACTCAGCCAATGTTTATGTTGACGAAATCAAAGTAGATAACCAATCATACGGCAAAAACTATTTTGAAATAGACAAACTGAAAAAAGGAACCGTTATTGATTTCAGAATGAGCGATAAACCGAATAAGCAACGAGGCACGAACGCAAGCGATTTTCCATATTCTTTTTCAAAATAAAATAAAAGGGTGCACGGTACAGGGTGCACGGTGCACGAATTCTTACACCTGATATATACTATATTTGATAAACCGACCGTGCACCCTGCACCATGCACCTTTGCACCAAAAAAATTATAATATGACAACTCGAAGAGATTTTTTAAAGAAAGGAAGCCTGGGATTGGCGGCCATGGCTGTCGGCAGCGGAGGAAACCTCTTTTCCAAAGGAACAACTTCAATTGCAGACAAATATATTTCCAAACGTCCGGAACTGGCCAAACGTCATTTCACTTCCAAAGCAGTAGAAGAAACGATTGTCCGGATCAAAAAACAATTGAAAGATCCCAAACTTGCCTGGATGTTTGAAAATTGTTTTCCTAATACATTAGATACAACCGTTAATTTCAGAACGATTGATAATCGGCCGGATACTTTCGTCTATACCGGTGATATCCATGCCATGTGGCTGCGGGATTCTGCGGCACAAGTCTGGCCATATCTTTCACTGATGAAGAAAGATGAACCCTTGCGCATGTTGATTGCCGGGGTAGTAAACAGACACACCCAATGTATTCTATTTGATCCTTACGCTAACGCATTCAACGATGGACCGACTGGAGGCGAATGGATGTCTGATTTAACCGACATGAAGCCCGAACTTCACGAACGCAAGTGGGAAATTGATTCCCTTTGTTACACTGTACGCCTGGCATATCATTACTGGAAAATTTCCGGCGATACTTCCGTATTTTCTTCCGATTGGAGAAAAGCAGCGGCATTGATCGTAAAAACATTCAAAGAGCAACAAAGGAAAGACAATGTAGGTCCTTATAAATTCCAACGGAAAACAGAACGACAACTCGATACTTTATCCAACAACGGACTGGGAAATCCTGTTAAAGGAGTAGGGCTGATTGTTTCTTCCTTCCGCCCGTCGGATGACGCCTCCACTTACGGTTTTCTGATTCCTTCCAACTGGTTTGCAGTAACTTCTTTGGAACAATTGGCAGAAATCTCAAACAAAGTAACAGGCGATTCTTCTTTTGCCTCAGAATGCACATCTCTGGCCAATGAAGTCCGCAAAGCTATCGAAAAATATGCCATAGCCGAACATCTTGATTACGGAAAAGTCTATGCTTTTGAAGTCGACGGGTATGGAAATCAATTGTTTATGGACGATGCCAATGTCCCGAGCTTATTGGCATTACCCTATTTGGGATGCTTGGATGCGAAAGATAGCATTTATCAAAACACCCGTAAATTTATCTGGAGCAACGACAATCCTTACTTTTTCAAAGGTAAAGCCGGAGAAGGAATCGGAGGCCCGCATATCGGATATGATATGATCTGGCCGATGAGCATCATCATGAAAGCCATGACAAGTTCAGTTGATGAAGAAATCCAGACCTGCGTACGCATGCTGCGCGACACCGATGCCAGTACAGGCTTCATGCACGAATCTTTCAACAAAGACGATGCATCGAACTTTACGCGTTCCTGGTTTGCCTGGGTAAACACCCTGTTTGGTGAACTAATCCTGAAATTGGTTGACGAAGGAAAAACATATATTTTGAACAATTTGTGATATTTTTCTTTTTTTATCTATATTTGTTAGACTTTAAAGAGTGTCTTAAAGGTCTTATATCTGATAAGAGGATGCTTTTAAGACACTTGATTAAAATACTATTGGAATAAATCACAAGAAAAATGTTATCAAAGAAATTAATTTTTATTCTACTGGCCTGCTGTTGTATATTTGTTGCTTTTGCGGAAAAATCAACATATGGAATCTCATTTAAATCCAGTGCCGAGCTGATTAACCAAAGAACTTCATTAATCCTTTTCGAAGAAAATCCTCAAAAATTTAAAGACTCTTTTACCTTAAGTTTCGATTTATCCATGCGGAGCGTTGACCGTTTTGGATACATTTTACGAATTGTCAATGAAAACAATAAAGAAATCAGCCTTGTATTTGTCAATTTCAGGGGAGAAAATGATTTGTACCTGGACTTTAACAGCGGCATCACGAACAAATCCATACAAATACCGGTCGATAAAAATGATTTAACCGTAAAAAACTGGTTACACTTCAAACTCGATTTTGATTTGAAAGCCGATCTGGTAAATATTTTCATGCAAGATAAACCATACACCTGTCATCAGGTGGGTTTAACCAATTCTTCACAACTGAAATTTGTTTACGGATTATACGGCATCAATCTGGATGTCCCGCAAATGGCCATTCGTAACATTCAGATAGAAGAACAAGGAAAAACAAAATATATTTTCCCCTTAAATGAATCCGAAGGAGAAGATGTTCACGACGATAAAGGGAAAATATCAGGACATGTGAAAAATCCGGTTTGGATCATCAACCATTATCATAACTGGGAAAAAGAAATTACATTCAAATCCGAATGTACAGCAGGCATTGCATATGACGAAGTCAACAACAGAATTATAGTAATCAACCGCGATTCCATAGATTTTTATTATCCAGGCACGAATCAAAAAGAACACTATAAAATTCCACTTCTCCCTTTCACTGTTTTCTCCGGAGAAGCAATTTATAATCCGAAAGAGAATAGTTGTTATGTGTACGATCTGGATCCGATAAATACGAAAACATCTTCCATGGCAATAATCAATATGGATAACTTTTCAGTACGTTTGGGAAATCCCGAAACCGGCAACACGCTACATCATCACAACATATTCTTTGGAGAAAATCAATCTGACATCTACATCTTCGGAGGTTACGGCAACTTTTCATACTCCAATCGTCTGTATCAATATAATAAAGACACTGATCAATGGGATACGATTGCATTATCGGGAGACAGCATCCATCCACGTTTCTTTTCTGCCGCCGGAAAAGGCGCCTCCCCGCATGAAATACTCATCTTCGGAGGATTTGGTAATGAAAGCGGGAAACAAGAACTCGGAGGAAGAAACTTATTCGACCTTTTTTCCGTCGACCTTGAAAAGCGGGAAGTAAAAAAACTTTGGGAACTTTATGACCCATCAACTTTATTTGTTCCCTGCGGTAATTTAATTTTAGATAAAGAAAAAACTCATTTTTACACACTTTGCTGTCCCCATCATATGGCGAAGACCACCACGCAATTATATAAGTTCAATATTTCCAACGGCTCCTATGAAATTGTAAGTAGTCCGATATCCATGTTGTCGGAAAAAATCAATACAACAGTCTATCTCTTCTTCAATGAAGAAGCCCAGGAATTTTACACCGTTATCCGTGAATTTATAGACGATCGGACTTCCGAAGTACGTATTTATTCCATGTTGTCGCCGCCGGTTACCCAAAGCGAATTGAAATTAGCCTATACCTCTCCGTCTTCTTTTCCCTGGAAATGGATAGCTGGTTTTATTATCGGAATTATTTTACTCTTCATATTTTATTGGATAATCAGTCGTCGCAGAAAAAATTCAGAATCAGACATCGCCTTTGTCGAGACAAAAGAACCGGTTTTCGATGAACAGAAAAAGAATGCCGTATTTACACTCGGAGATTTTACCGTATTCGATAATAAAGGAGTTGACATAACTTATCGTTTCAGTTCCAAATTAAAATCACTCTTTGCCCTTATTCTCTTCAATAGTGTGGACGACAAAAACGGAATATCTACCGAAAGATTGACAGCCGAATTGTGGCCGGACAAAGATACGAACAGCGCTAAAAATATCAGAGGCGTCACAGTCAACCATTTAAGGAATATTCTTGTTGATATGGAAGGCATCACCCTGATACATCAGAATTCACGCTGGATTTTCACCTTTGATGAATCATTTTATTGTGACTATATCAGATGTTGTTTTATCATCAACCAGATCGAACAACATGAGCAATACAATGACAACCTGAACGAATTGTTGAATTTATTGAAGAAAGGAAAACTATTCCCTCATTTACAGGAAGATTGGATCGATTTTTATAAAAGTGATTTAGAAAGCAAATTGGAGAAAATCCTGAAACAAGCAATCTTGGTTCTGTATAACAATAAAAAATATTCACGCTTGGTACGTCTGTCCGAAGTATATTTTGTTATCGACCCGCTGAACGAAGAAATCCTGGATATCAGTCTGAAAGCCTTCAATAAAATGAAGAAAACCAAACAAGCAGAAATCCTTTACAATAGATTTGTCGCCAATTACAAAGAATCGATGGGGGAAGAGTATAAGAGGAGTTAGAAAATTATAAACTGTTTAAGATAGTGACCAATGTGATGAAGTTTTACGTTTTAAGTTATACGTTTTAGGTTTTCAAACGTATAACTTAAAACGCAAAACCCCAAAAATATCGCCATGAACAAAAAAAGTACATTCATTATCAGCCTTCTTTTCGGAAGCAGCATTTCATTATTTGCCGGAGATATCACAATCAAAGCAGTGAAAAAATATCTCAACATTCCTGTTTCACATCAGGATAAACGGGCAGTTATGAGTTTTGAAACCGGAGGAACTACAGAACGGGAATTTGTAATCCGTTTGGCATCCGGAACACCTGAATATTGGGTTTTTTATGATCTGACATCTCTCAAAGGAAAAACAATCAAAATAAGTTATAACGGAAACGATAACGGGTTAAGCAAAATTTATCAGGATGATATGATTGCCGGACAAGACACTATGTACAAGGAACTGAACCGTCCGCAATTTCATTTCACTCCACGCAGAGGTTGGAATAACGATCCGAACGGATTGATTTTTTATGAAGGAGAATATCATTTGTTTTACCAGCACAATCCATATGAAAGAGAATGGGAAAATATGCATTGGGGACACGCTGTCAGTAAAGATCTGGTACATTGGGAAGAACTCCCCGAAGCATTGTATCCCGATAAGTTTGGAACTATGTTCTCCGGCTCCACAGTTATTGACTACGACAATGCCTCTGGATTTGGAAAAGCCAATACTCCGGCAATGGTAGCAATTTATACGGCAGCCAGTCCGGAAAAACAAACCCAATGCATTGCGTATAGCCTGGATAAAGGTCGCACCTGGACAAAATATTCCAATAATCCAGTCATTGATTCGAAAGCGAAATGGAACAGCCAGGATACACGCGATCCGAAAGTATTTTGGTA
>JAVBLQ010000073.1:0-14106 GCA_031553435.1 Bacteroidales bacterium
TGGGAGAGGCCATTAGGGGGCCGCTCTGCGTTGGAACCTTTTTTCACTTTTAGTTTGTTTTCTCATTTTTTTATTTTAACAAATAGAAAAACAAGGAAAACAATGATAAGTATATCCAGTCCGATTAAAACGAAGATAAAGACATCACAATTTCGTTTTGTTTCCTTAATTGTCAATTCATTACTAGAATATATATCTTTTTGAGAGACTTCCTTTCCCCATGCTTCAAACTCATAAAGTCTAACGGTAAACGGTTTGTCGGCATAAGCTTCATATTTTATATAACGAGCCTTAACCGGAACGCAGATATCCGTTTTAATCTTAATATCTTCCTGTCCCTTTTTATCAACAACAGTTATCCATTCATACTCTTGGGGATCGTGCATGCTCACATATATTTTATAATTGGATATATTTTCAAAAGGCTCTAAAGTTTTACAATCATGCTGTACAAACTTGGATACAATATAGGGTTTGCCTAAATCTATAATCACAACGTTGTTAGATTGAGTTGCGCACCATTTCTCGGTTATTTTCGGATTTGTCAAACAATCAACAAGATAAGCAGGCCCTTCATATTTCTTAATCCCGCAAGAAGAAAAAACTATCGGTTTCCCGCAACTGAGTAATTTCAGATCATTTTTTTGATCCTGTGCTACCTGCCATAAGGGAAATGCCAATAAGCACAGGCATAAGAATATTGGTTTCATTATGTGGTTTTTTTAATAAATTTATAATATACTTACTTTCAAAGATAAATCATTGAAGAAGCAAAGTGGTTAACAAATTGTAAAAAAGTATTTACGATTTGATCAATTGAGATAATTTTATGTGCTAATTTCGAAAAATATTACTTTCTTTGCAAAATAATTTTTATTAGAAAATATTTGTAATGGAATTGATTTGTCAAATAAAAGATATTTACAAAGCGCTTTATTCTTTTGAAAAAGATTTTGCCGAAAACAATCAGATCACAATCAATGAAGCTATGTTACTTTGTTGTATGAAAGATGAAAAGGCAAAATCTGCCAACGAAATTACCGAATACATCGGACTGTCCAATCCCCGTGTTTCCAAAATTATTCAAACAGTAGAAGAAAAGGGGTTAATTGCCCGCCGGATGGGAGTTGATGACAAACGCAAAATGATTTTTTCCCTGACCGAAGAAGGAAAAAATAAAATTCGGGAAATGAAGGACAGTAAAATTCAACTGAACGAAATATTGTCACAGGTCCTGAACGTGTAACGTTATACATTGGAAGCATACTTGCTGGTAAAAAATATTAACAATAAGAATATAATAAGTTTATGAAAATACTTATCATCGGAGGAGTTGCCGGAGGAGCTACCGCTGCTGCCCGTCTCCGGAGAATCAGCGAACAAGCTGAAATCGTTCTTTTCGAACGAGGCGAATATATTTCTTATGCCAACTGTGGTTTGCCTTATTATATCGGAAATACGATCAATAACAGAGAAAGGCTTTTTGTACAAACAGTTAAAGGTTTCACGGATCGTTTCAATATTGATATCAGAATACAATCGGAAGTTATATCCATTCATCCTGAAAATAATACAGTTAGTGTTCGAAAAATTTCATCCGGAGAAACTTATGAGGAGAGTTACGACAAACTGATCATTTCAACAGGAGCAGAACCTGTTCGCCCACCTGTTCCCGGCATAGACAATGACAGGATTTTTACACTACGAAATGTTTCGGATACAGATGCCATCAAAACATTTATCGAAACAAATAAACCCAAACGGGCAGTAGTTGTCGGAGGCGGATTTATCGGTTTGGAAATGGCAGAGAATTTGCATGCTGCCGGATTGGCAGTAAATATAATTGAGATGTCTAACCAAGTCATGGCTCCTCTGGATTTCTCAATGGCTTCCCTGGTTCACCAACACATCAGGTCCAAAAAAGCCGGGTTATTATTGGAGGAAAAAGTGACAGGATTCGAACCAACCGCCAATGCTCTGAAAGTCCGGCTCGCCGGTCAGAAAGAAATTGAAACCGATATGGTTATCTGGAGTATCGGCGTACGTCCGGATATTTCACTGGCAAAAAATGCAGGACTTTCCATCGGCCCTTTGGGCGGAATTTCGGTCAACAAATACATGCAAACTTCTGATCCTGAAATCTATGCTGTAGGAGACACCGTAGAAGTATTGAATCCAATCACAGGCAAACCGGCATTGATACCTTTAGCCGGACCGGCCAACAAACAAGCCCGGATCGCTGCCAACAACATTATCGACGGAAATAGTTGTACTTATGACGGTTCGATTGGTACAGCCATTGCCAAAGTTTTCGACCTGACGGTCGCTTCGGCCGGAACATCAGCCAAAGTATTGAAATCAAACGGAATCCCGTACATTTCATCATTTACACATGGCGTTTCTCATGCCGGATATTATCCAGGAGCTTTACCTCTTTCCATCAAAATAATATTTTCACCTGAAAACGGACAATTGTACGGAGCACAGGTGGTAGGCTTCAATGGAGTTGATAAACGCATTGAAATGCTAGCTCAGGTCATTCAAAACAAAGGAAATATTTATGACCTGACAAAATTGGAACAAGCATACGCTCCGCCCTATTCGTCAGCCAAAGATCCGGTAAATATCGCCGGTTTTGTTGCCGAAAATATCCTGAAAGGAAAAGTGAAAATCCTCCATTGGAGAGAAATCGCCAATCTTGATCTTCAAAAAGATGTAATAATAGATGTGCGGACTACCAACGAATTCAGCCTGAATCATATCGAAAATGCAATCAATATTCCGGTTGATGATCTGCGAAACCATATCAACGAACTTCCCAAAGATAAACGGATTATTATATACTGCGCCGTAGGTTTACGCGGTTATCTGGCCTATCGCATATTAACTCAAAACGGTTTTGAAAATGTATATAATTTATCCGGAGGATACAAAACTTATTCGGGAGCCAGTTGTGATCAATCTTGTTATCAGGAATTTGAAAATTTAGATGAAAATATGAACGAAATACCTGTCAATCAAACAATATCAGTCGATGCTTGCGGATTATCCTGTCCGGGACCGGTCATGCAACTTAAAAAACATTATGATCAATTGAAGTCCGGCGAACGTTTGGAAATCAAAGCTACAGACCAGGCATTTGTCAAAGATGCCGAATCCTGGTGTAAAATAACCGGAGCCAGATTAATAGAATCCCGGAATCAAGGTGGAATAATTACTGTAATTGTAGAAAAAACAGAACCAAATCCGGTCGTTTCTTCAACATCTCCGGGAGACATTAAAACAATTATTGTTTTCAGTGACGATCTGGACAAAGCTTTGGCCTCATTTGTCATCGCTAATGGTATTGTTGCCACAGGAAAAAAAGTCAGCATGTTTTTCACATTCTGGGGACTCAGCGTTATCAAGAAAAAAGAAAAACAAAACGTATCCAAAGATATTTTCGGTAAAATGTTTGGCATGATGCTTCCATCCAATAGCTCAAAATTAGGCTTGTCGAAAATGAATATGGGAGGAATCGGCGCTAAATTAATGCGTCACATCATGAAAAAGAAAAATATCGAAAATCTGGAAACACTGATTCAACAAGCCATAGATGCTGGAGTAGAAATGATTGCCTGCACCATGTCAATGGATGTTATGGGTGTGAAAAAAGAAGAATTATTGGATAATGTCCGGCTGGGAGGGGTCGCAGCCTATCTTGAACGAGCGGAAGAATCTAATATGAGCCTTTTTATATAATTCTTAACTCCATTCCCTTCATTATTCCTCAATCTTATAGTACTTTTGCCATCCGTTTTTAAGAACGTTGAAAGTTTAATATTTTGATTTTCAATATGAAGAAACTGTTTTAAACAGTTTCTAAACTTTAAACCTTCAACAATTACAAAAACACAAACTAATTTTGAGACATAATTAATGGTTGAATCAAGTACTACATCCGCTCTTGAAACCCAGAATGTTGGGAAACTTCTCTGGCAATACTCTTTACCTGCCATTGTGGGAACAATGGTCAATTCACTCTACAGCGTGGTCGACCGTATTTTCATCGGTCATGGAGTCGGAGCTATGGCCATTTCAGGTCTGACCATAACACTACCGTTGTTGCTTATGTTACAGGGATTCGGAATGTTAATCGGAGCCGGTTCAGCCGCCCGCATTTCCATTAGTTTAGGACAAAAAGACAAGCAGGGTGCGGAAAAAATCCTGGGTAACGCATTGATTCTGACCTTTCTTCTATCGGTTCCGGCTATCATTCTAAGTTTGGTTTTTCTCGAACCTTTATTGATGGCATTCGGAGGAAGCCGGGGAACAATTCCTTATGCAACAGAATTTCTGGAAGTAATGATTCCCGCCAACATTTTGTCAGCGCTGAGTTTCGGATTCAACAACATAATGAGGGCCAGCGGCTATCCTAAAAAAGCCATGTACACAATGATTATAGGAGCAATCTCGAATGCCGTTTTAGCTCCGGTTTTCATTTTCTGGTTAAAATTAGGGATCAAAGGAGCCGGGATGGCTACAGCTATTTCAATGGGAATCACCACTATCTGGGTAATGTCTCATTTTTTTAATAAAAAAAACTTTCTCCATTTCAAAAAAAATTGTTTCAGGTTGGAATGGAAAACCATATCGAGCATTATCTCCATCGGAATGTCGCCATTTCTCATGCAATTGGCTGCCTGTTTTGTCAACATACTGATGAACAACACATTGAAAAAATATGGAGGAGACTTTGC
Source organism: Bacteroidales bacterium (assembly GCA_031553435.1). Classification (GTDB taxonomy): domain Bacteria; phylum Bacteroidota; class Bacteroidia; order Bacteroidales; family Azobacteroidaceae; genus JAVBLQ01. The sequence continues at coordinate 4,740 of JAVBLQ010000073.1, forward strand.
TGTTGGCGCTTTCGGTGTGGCAAGCAGTCTGGGTTTGGTACTGATCATGTTTTTTGTAGGATTAAATCAAGGCATGCAACCTGTAGCCGGTTATAATTACGGTGCAAAAAAATACGACCGGGTAATGAAATCCCTCAAATATACCATTTTCGCTGCCAGTATTGTCAGTGTTTTGGGAGCATGTGCGGCGATTTTCGTTCCGCATGCCTTAGTGAAAATTTTTACGACAGACGAAGAATTGACACACATAGCGAGCAATGGTTTAAGAATTTTCATGTCCTGCTTCTTCTTTGTCGGATTTCAGGCAGTAGTCACAAACTTCTTCCAATGTATCGGGATGGCCTGGAAATCCATCTTCCTGAGTCTGTCAAGACAATGCCTTTTACTCATTCCCTGTCTGATTATATTGCCAAAATATTTCGGACTAAACGGAGTTTGGGCTGCCGGAGCAGTATCTGATTTATTATCAGCTTTAATGACAGCATTATTTTTGATTTTTCAGATAAGAAGTTTCAGAAAAAAGACTTAAATTTGCAATCTCTAGAATAGTGAAAGGCGAAAGAGCTTCGCTCTTTGTGAAAGGTGACTTTTGTCACGCTGCCACTTCTTCACAACGAGCAAAGCAAGTTCACAAGAAGCGAAGCGACCTTCACCTTTCACCTAAAAGAATTATATGTCTAACTCAACAGATAAACTTCTTTGGAAGATACCGGAGCCCACTTTACGCAGATTGCCATGGTATCTTGCCATTGCAAAACTGTTAAAAAACAAGGGAGAAACATTTATCTCATCTACTCAGATAGGGAGAGAAATCAATATTGATGCGTCGCAAATAGCAAAAGACTTGTCATTTGTGGATATTTCAGGAAAAACAAGGGTAGGATATGATATAGATTCCCTGATTGAAGTCCTGGAAAGTTTTTTAGGATTTACATCATCCCACAAAGCATTGTTGTTCGGTGTAGGAAGTTTGGGAGCCTCCCTGCTTCACGACTCAGGATTAACACAATACGGACTTCAATTAGTAGCCGGTTTCGATATAAAAAAGGAACTCGAAGGAACATCGATCAATGGTATCCCTGTGTACGATTTGTCAGATTTTTTTAATATTCAGAAAAAAATAGGAGCAAACATTGGCATTTTGACAGTTCCTGTCAATAAGGCACAAGAAGTTGCAGATTTAATGATAGACGGAGGCATCAAAGCCATTTGGAACTTCACGCCGTTCCGGATCAGAGTGCCGGAATGCATCGTGGTGCAAAACACATCTATTTACGCCCATTTGGCAGTGATGTTCAACAGGCTTTCATCAATTGAAAATGGAAAAGTGAAAAGTGAATAGTACTTGGAACCTACAATATTAAAAAAATTAAACACTCTCTTGAGTTTTTTTATATGAAAATAATATGTGTTGGTATGAATTATGCGGATCACAATAAAGAGATGCATCATACGTTGATAAATCAGGACCCGACAATCTTTTTGAAATCAGATTCGTCTCTGTTAAAAGATAGTAAGCCGTTTTTTATGCCTGATTTTTCAGAAGACATACATTATGAGACAGAAATTGTATTAAAAATAAATAAACTGGGAAAAAATATTGCGCCCAGATTCGCTCATAGATACTATGACGAAATAACAGTTGGAATAGATTTTACAGCACGTGATATACAATCAAAGCTTAGAACGCAAGGACTTCCCTGGGAAATCAGCAAAGCTTTTGATAATTCTGCAGTAATTGGTAATTTTATTCCGGTATCGGAAATTGAAAATATCAATGAACTATCCTTCCGCTTGAATATGAATAACGTAACAGTTCAGGAAGGAAATACGAAAAATATGATCTTTAATATAGACGCAATCATCTCCTATGTAAGTAAATTTTTTACTTTGAAAATTGGCGATTTAATCTTTACGGGAACTCCGGCAGGAGTCGGCCCTGTAAAAATCGGAGATCACCTGCAAGGCTATATCAATGATCGGAAATTATTAGAATTTTATGTAAAATAAAACAGTGAAAACAATTAAGAAATACTTTAATTTGCTGACATTAACCGGTTTGTTGTGTTTGATCCCGACGCATGCAATGTTGGCGCAATCCTCACGCTATACATCTAATTCCATATTATCTTCGGGTAAATGGATAAAAATCCAGGTGACAGACAATGCTATCTACAAACTTACCTATGACGATATCAAAAAAATGGGAATCGATGACCCTTCCAAAGTAAAAATATATGGATATGGCGGATGGATTCTTAATCAGGACTTCACCAAAACATACATCGACGACCTGCCGGAAGTGGCTGTCTGGATAAATAAAGGAAGCGACGGCGTTTTCAACTCCGGAGATTTCCTTTTGTTCTATGGAAGAGGTACTGTTAAATGGGCTTACGATTCATCTTCCGGTGAATTCAAGCACGAAGACAATCATTATACCAATTACGGATATTATTTTCTGACACAAGGTGATAATGGCCCTAAAGAAATGACCGTAAGTCCGGAAAATCCGGCAAATACAGTTACATGTACAGTTTTCAATGATTATGCCTTACACGAAGTTGATTTATATACTCTTTCAAGTTCGGGAAGAGAGCTTTTAGGTGAAAAATTCCAATACAACAATACACAAACATTTACATTCGATATACCTGGGATAACCAATGATGCCGGATCGGCTACACTGAGTTTTGTAACTAAATCCAATAGTACGACGCCGATATCCATGAGTATTGACGGAAGCCAGGTACTATCAGGCTCGGTTCCGGCCACAGATTCGGAAGATGCGGGAGGTATACTCGATAAAACGGTAGTTTGGTCCGGTCAAAAAAACCAATCTACGAAAGTTGAAGTGAAACTCGGAATTTCAGGATTAACTTCCCATTTGAATTATATAACCCTGAACATGTCAAGAGATCTGAAGTCATACGGTAAACCATATACATTTTTCAGGAATACGGTAAACCGGATTCAAAATCTTGAATACAAAATATCTCAGACAAACGATCAATACTTGGTATTCAAACTCATGCAAGGAACTGCAAGTCCGGATTGTTTGGTACAAACTACTTATGCTTCCGGAACAACTTCATTTAAAGCCTCTGCAGGAAATATTAATGAATATGTTATGGTGGATCCTGCTAATCAATCATTTCCTAAACCAACTTTGGTCGGAGAAGTTCAAAATCAAAATCTACATGCTTTGTCTCAACCGGAAATGGTAATTATTTCAGCCACACCGTATCTGAAACAGGCTCAAAGATTGGCTGATATCCATCATGAGCGTTCAGGACTGAAAGTTATGGCCGTAGATGCAAACCTTATTTACAATGAATTTTCTTCGGGAACACCGGATGCCACAGCTTATCGCCGGTTCATGAAAATGTTTTACGACAGAGCTTCGAATACAAATGAAAAACCAAAATATTTGTTGCTCTTCGGAGATGTAGCTTACGATAACCGTTTCGTATCTGCAGAATGGAAAAATGCAACCAAAGAAAATTACTTACTTTCATATCAATCAGTAGAATCACTGAAAGGAACCAGTTCTTATGTAACCGATGATTATTTTGGTTTCCTGGATGATACCGAAGGCGTTTCATTACACAATGACGTACTGGATCTTGGCATTGGTCGTTTCCCTGCAAACTCAGTCAGTGAAGCAACCGCAATGGTTGAAAAGTGTATTACTTACATGAACAACACGCAAAAAGATGTCTGGAAAAATAAAATATGTTTTTTGGGTGGTAATGGCGACAACAATATCCATATGTCTCAGGCCAATGAATTGGCCAGTTTTGTTGAAAAAAACTATCCGGAATTTATGATAACCAAAGTATATTTTGATGCATATAAAGCGGAAACTTCCAACGGAAGAACCCTTTTTCCGGATGCAAAAACTAAATTCAATCAAACACTGAAAAACGGTTGTTTGTTGGTGAATTATGTCGGGCACGGGGGAACCACCAAATGGGCTGCCGATATGGTCACTGTACAGGATGCCAGCCAAATGAACTTTCCTTATCTTCCTTTGTGGGTAACTGCCACTTGTGACTTTGGACGGTTTGATTCTCCGGTCGCTTCAGGCGCCGAAACTATTTTCAACAACCCTAAAAGTGCAGGAATTGCTTTGTTTTCAACAACCCGCATTGTATATTCCGATGGAAATATCGAAATCAATAAAAAATTTATTGAAAATATTTTCAAAAAAGATAATGGACACAGGTTGTGCCTGGGAGATATTATGAAAAAAAGTAAGGCCTCTATGAGTTCAAGTACAAACAAACTAAAATTTACTTTGATCGGAGATCCGGCCTTGGTCCTGAATTATCCTGAAAGCAAAGTTGAACTTGAAACCATCAATGGATCACCTGCTTCATCCCAACCTATTCAGCTAAAAGCTGCTGAGAATATTACAGTTGCAGGCCACATCCTGGATATAGACGGAAACGTTGATACAGGTTTTACCGGCAAAGTTAAAATGACCGTATTCGATAGCCAGAAAAAGATAACTTGTTTAAATCAAGACAAAGCAACTTCTGCTTTTCAATACGATGACTATCCGAATACCATTTTTACAGGAAGCGCTAATGTTACCAATGGTGAATTTTCTGTTAATTTCATGGTTCCTTTAGATATTTCCTATTCTAACAATTCGGGGAAAATCAATTTCTATGTCTATGACGAAACAAATAATCTGGAGGGGCAAGGAGCTTTCCTTAACTATATAGTCGGAGGTACTGCTGATGATATGCCGGTTACAGAAAACGGACCGGAAATCAAGAGCCTATATCTGAATGCTTCTTCTTTCCAAAATGGGGATGTAGTGAACTCTACTCCATATTTTGTAGCCGAAGTATCCGACAAAATGGGAATAAATATGACTGGCAGCGGTTTAGGTCATGACATCACACTTGTGATAGACAATTCGCGGTCTTTGACATATAATCTGAACGATTATTACGAACCCGATGCCGAAAATCCCGGAACAGGACAAATAAAATTCTCAATTCCCAGCCTTCCTAACGGTTCTCATACTTTAAATTTCAAAGTTTGGAATTTGATGAATAATTCCAGCACAGCATCTGCAGATTTCAATGTTCAGTCAAACCTGGAACCAAAGATTTTTGATTTATCCGCATCACCTAATCCGGCAAAAGAAAGAGTGACATTCTATGTTTATTATGATCGTCCGGAATCCCAGGTCACAGTAGATATATCTGTTTTTGATATTTCCGGTCGCCTCTTATGGGAAAATTCTACAACAGGATCTTATGATTTTGCCACTCCATTTACCGTCGATTGGGATTTGACAACAGCAACCGGCAATCGATTAGGAAGAGGAGTTTATGTATATCAGGCAAGTATAAAAACTCCCGGAGGAGATAATAAGTCATCCAAATCCAAAAAATTGATCATAGCAGCACAATAAAAAAGCAGATATACTGTTATTTAGTAAGTATGCACTAAACCCAAAATTATTTAAGAATTTTCAAATGAAAAATGTTCAATATCTTTTAGCTTTTTGTTGTCTGTTCTTCGTTCAGAGTTTTGCATTTGCAGCTGATGATGATCAAACTACACAAAAAATAAATCCCGTTTACACAGGGGTGCCTTCTTTGACGATTGCGCCCGATGCAAGAGGAGGCGCTATGGGGGATGTTGGGGCTGCAACAACTCCGGATGTCAGTTCCCAATACTGGAATCCAGCAAAATACGCTTTTGCTTATAGTAAAGCAGGACTTGAATTATCTTACACTCCCTGGTTAAGAAAATTAGTTAGCGATATCGACCTGGCATATCTTGCCGGATATTATAAATTAGGAGAAGAAGGGAATCAGGCAATCGGAGCATCATTAAGATATTTCTCTTTAGGAGAAATTCCTTTGAATCAAGAAAGTTCGCTTCCCTATGGGTCAGTTAATCCTTATGAATTATCTGTAGATTTAAGTTACTCAATAAAACTATCCGAAACATTTTCGGGAGCTGTTGCATTCCGTTATATTCACTCCGATCTGGGAGCAGACATCAATGACGGAACAGATGCCGGATCTGCTTATGCCGCTGATATTGCAGGTTATTACAATAAATATGTGATGATGGGAAGTAGCGAATGTCTTCTCGGTTTAGGATTCAATATTTCTAATATCGGAACAAAAATCAGTTATGACGGAGGAAACATAAACTACTTTATCCCAACAAATCTTCGTCTCGGAGGATCTTTCCTGATGCCTTTGGATGATTATAATACATTGTCATTGAATTTAGATTTAAATAAATTACTGGTGCCGACTCCTCCCGATTATACCACAATGACCGATGCTACAGAAAGACAAGAAGCACGGGAAGCATACCAGGCTATATCTCCTATTTCCGGAATATTCAAGTCTTTTTCAGATGCACCCGGTGGAGCCAAAGAAGAGTTTGAGGAAATTATGTGGTCATTCGGAGCCGAATATGCTTACGATAACAAATTCTTTGTCCGTGGTGGTTATTTTTATGAAAGTCCTAACAAAGGCAATCGTCAGTATTTCTCCGTTGGAGCAGGGTTCAAAATGAATGTGATACAGATAGATGCCGCATATTTGATTTCTACCGTACCATCCAATCCATTAGATCAAACACTTCGTTTTTCTTTGAGCTTTGATATGGATGGAATTAAGGGGCTTCTCAATAACTGATTTTTGATATAACTTATAACACAGAAGGCACAGAGAAAATAAAAAACTCTGTGCTTTTTTTGTTGATCAGACCTTCGGAAATTCATTTCCAGATTCCGGTTATCACTCCGGGTGATTAGCTACTGAATTATACCCACAAGCATAAGCGATACCTTCAACTGTATCATCTGTTTCCCGTAACATCCGGCAAGAAAACCACTGATTATATTCCTTTGATCCTGTGAAATCGATTCAATCAATCCGGAAAGAAGTTTCCGGTTAAATACTTCAGAAGAGGTGATTTTTTCAATTATTTCAAGAGTTCCAACGCAGAACGGCCCCCTAATGGCCTCTCCCAGTCACTCCGCACTCTGGTTTGTGTTAAAAGGAATAAAAAGAACCTTTGCGGGTGTGGAATTGTCTGCGTTGGCATGCCCTTGTACCTGTTTCGCAACAGGAGTTTCTAGCTCTAACAGGGTTTGAAACCCTATTAGAGTTATTTGCTTTCCAATACTTTAATACGCGCTTCCAGTTGCTCAATGATCTTTTGTTGATCTTGAATAGCTTTTACTAATAATGGAGTTACTTTTCCGTAATCAACACCCCAAGGATTTTCCTGAGCATTTTCACCACCTACACTTACTGCTTCGGGATAAACTTCGTATAAATCCTGAGCTAAGAAACCGGTTTGAACCGTTTTGGTTTCATCGCTTTTGAAGTTGTAGTCTTTTACTCCGATTTTCATTAAATCAGCAAGACCGAAGTGAGTGCTTACGATGTTTTCTTTGAGGCGTTTGTCGGAAGTTGTGTTGTAGACAACACTTGTTCCTCCAGCAACGTTTGGAACAATACTTCCTATAGTAGCACCTGTCCCAACTGTAGTTCCCATTTTGAATTCTACATAAGCACCGTTGGCTGCACCTACTGTCTTATTTTTTGCTAAATATAAATTAGCTGATCCTGCTGAGGTTTGTGCCATTATATATCCTGGGGTAATTGTGACCCCATCAATATTTGAAGTTCCTTGCGATATTGCCCCCGATGTAGGAGAAGTTCCTAAATGAATATTTCCACCAACAACTTGCAATTTACTATTGGGTACTGTTGTCCCAATACCAATATTACCTCCAGCATAGATATTACCTGTTGCATAGGCATTTCCTATCACATGAAATTTTTCAGTAGGAGCTGTCGTAGCTATACCAAGGCGACCAATAGAATCAAGAAACATATAAGTTGATCCACTTGTCATAAATTGAAGATTTGTTCTGTTGGTAGTGCCATTCCCAAAGTAGTAAGCAAGGATCTTAGAGCCATTAGCAAAGCTTGTATTTACATATGGTTGAAATCCAACAGAGCCTATCAGATCTCCTTTTTGTAATGGTAAAGGTGACTCTTCTGTACCTCTAGCCCTACCAAATCCTAAAATTGGATCGGATAATCCTGTACCACTATATGTAACAATACTCATATCGTCAGCATATTGCCCTTTAGCATTATTTACTATTTTGAAAGCTGGAGCATTACCTGTTGTTCTAATATCTATACCTCCAGTACTAGTGACATTTATCAAAGTATCTTGCGCCATCCACATCCATTTTGCTCCATTCCAATAATACAAACCTTCGCCGTTGGCTCCGCTTCCTGAGATTGTCTTGTTGGTATTGAATACTACCATTCCTTTTTCAGCAGCATCTGTTCCTGCCAAACCCCAGATTCCTGTGGCTGTCAGTGATACTTTAGGCAGTAATATTCCTTTGTTGGTCGAGTTATTGTTTACTTCCAGTACCGAGCCTGTATGCGGTGTCTTATCTTTCCCGATCACAACTTGTGATTGAAGGTTGGTTGCCACCATAATCAAGGCGACACAGATTGAAATTAAAATTTTCGTTGTTTTCATCTTTATTTCTAAGTTATAAGTTATACATTTTAATTTTTCACTTTTCACTTTTAGTTTTTCACTTTCCTCCGTGCACCGTGCACCGCGTACCGTGCACCCGCGAGCATCGCGAGCAGCAGTAGTCCTTCGCCAAGTGGAACCTGCTCCGATTCATCGATTCCCGGTCCGGGAGGCAGGTCTGGTTTAGCCCTGAGGATGGAGGGGCTGTATTCTGTAGTGGAAGTGTTATTGTTTTCTTCCGTGTTCTTGTACAATCCCTGGGCATGCAGGCTGCAAGTCAGGATCGTGAGCAAGAAAATATATATTGTTTTTTTCATTGATTAATTACCTTAGCTGTTTTATTTGTATTTCCTGTTACTTTTATAATTAAAGCTCCTGTAGTTTCCAGATTATCTGTGAAATCTGTGGATTGTGCTGTTGCTGAAAGCACCATTCTTCCCGTTACATCAAAGACTTGTACTTTGTCTCCTTGTTGAATATTCTTGACAAACAATTGCTTGTTGCTTGCATAGATAATTGTGTTGCCAGTTTCAGCTTTGTCAATCGAAGTCGGCATCCGGTTCAATTCCAGAGTGAAGCGGTCAGTGGTGTTGAGTTCATTGGATGGAAAGGAGTAAGAGTTTGTAAGCAGGTTTGTTTTTTCTCCTGTTTCCTTGTCAAAGAGGACAATGGATTGATAAAAACCATTGTAACCTTCATCAAGTGAGAGAGTGTAATTATCATCTTCACCGGTTTTAACTCCTAGATTGATTTCCCGGTATTCTTTTTTAGGAAGCATCTCGATGCAAAGTTCGTCACCTTCGAGCAT
>JAVBLQ010000048.1:0-4263 GCA_031553435.1 Bacteroidales bacterium
CCATAATATCCAATACGATATAAACAACAATAATCATAAATGTAATTCCTGCGGTCAAACATGGAATGACATCTATGTGCTCATTGGTTATCAGGATGGAGATACAACCTATTTTGAAGATGAAGATATCGGTTATCCCTGCTTTAACTCTGAAGATAACTGTGCCAGATATGTTCCGGAATATGAATATATCCTGCAATATGGCAAAAATCCAGAGCCTAATTCGTATTATGTTGCGGTTCAATGGCCGGAATCACAACGATTCATGGATGACGATGAATATGATGATTCAGGTAATCCACTATCATATTCTTGTGAAATGTTATCAGATGAAAAGGGATTGGAAGATTTTGGTGGATCTTCTATTTGGGTTCCAGCATCATTAATAGAAAAATATTCGTAGTATGTCAGAAATAGAATTGATCAACTATTCAGAAGTCTTGGCCGAAATATCTTATTATGTTGGGTGGAACCGGATAAGGATAGACAATAATTCCCGTGTAGTAATAGATACCCTGATTCAATAGGCAAAAGAATTTCCTGAAAAGCATATAAGTGTTATTCAGTAATCAAAGGTTTTATTTCAGATTGATAAGTCGCGATGATATACTGCATCTTTTTCTCGTCTGAATCATGCAGCGCATCTATTCTAATGTTTTCCGCTTTTGATTCGATATTGTCAATACAGTATATGGTACGCTGCTGAATAAGATCATTTGCTAACTTATAGTGTTGTTCTTTCCAGAGTGCTGGATATTTTGAATACTTTTTGATGTAATATCCAGATTCGAGATTACTATTGATAAACTTTTTATACTTATCCCGGTTATCATAATAGTCAGAACTATAAAAAATGGCATTTCTGTTTCCGGCTTTAATACTATTAATGCCTGCAAGCAAATCTGAGAATACTTCGTTTACGACAGATTGCACGACAAAAGATACATCATTATCAACAAATGATACTTGCTCCTTATGAACAGATTTTTCATGAGAACTCTCGCGAAAAACTGTAAAATAAAGAGTTACAACACAAATAAATATTGCTACAATTATACCTATAAGTGTGAGTTTTCCGGAGCCAGTTTTTATGTGATCTATTAATGACTTCGAATCATCGGAGCCTGCTTCTTTTTTAGTTTTTAATTTCAAGTGACGAGTTTGATTCCTGCGCACTTTACGAATTACAGGATTTTTGTACCTATCCAATTCGTCCATCAAAAAAATAGTTTCAAGCATATTAATCACGTCGCAATGAAGATTCAATACGTCATAAAATGGAGATGGCAGCTGATTGTTCTCATACTTTTGTGACTGAATTTCCCTAAACAGTGAATCTTTCTCTTTAAGAAAATGATAGAATCTGCACCATTTCTCTACGAGTAATTTAGGTGATGAAATATCTCCGGGAATATCAACATTACTAAATTCTTCTTCAATAATATGAAATATGTTTCGGCTATGATCGACGACTTCATTTGAACGGTAATAGTCTGAATATCCGGTTCCATGGCCGACTTTTGAGCTAACCATTAAAGTGTGCATCGTTTTATATCTCGCTTTTACGAACTTCCTGAAATATAGTCGCGATTCAGGCAAATAGGTGTCAATATCTTGCATAGGAATTAATAATTTGGTTGTAAAGGTACTGATTTAAAAAGAAAAAAACCGCCTTCTCTCCATGACGACAACAAACCGCCAATGGAAATAAACAAACCGAATAACTTTAAATCCTTCCACCAGAACTAGTCTATGTTAACTGTCGGCAAGCTGTCAAAGTATAATCCCGGTGGCGGTGTAAATGTTTGGATTGATGATCAGCGGATTTATTATCATACAGTCTGGGGCTTATCTTAGGGCAAAGAATCAGAAGAAAAAATGCTTCAATTAGCAAAAAAACGGATTAATTTCAATACAGGGGCTCTTTAGCTGGTTTAATAAATATTATGAAGGTGAAAATTAATCATTAGACAAAATAAAAATATTGATAGACCAATTATATAAATAATAGAAAAATGAAGAAAATAGTATTGACCGAACAGTATTATGGACATACCCTTCAGGTCACAATCGATAAATCAACACACAACGGGAAAATGGAATTTATTCCCGATAAAGTCAAAGAAATTGTGTTTGAAGTGTTACAAACCAATCAGAAATCCGGTGAATTCACAGAAAGTGACACCGGATTTTTTGATGGTACCTGGCGCATTTTGGAATTTGATGCCCAACTTATTTACCGTATTGTCATGTGGAAGTATAATCACTATCAGGAAGACGCTTTAAGCAAAGAGCATTTCATCAGGTATTTTGGAGTTGTCGATGGTTCTCATTTCTGGGATAAATGGATTTACACATTCAAAAAAGATTTTCTTTCAATGATTGCGTACTTCGGTAAGTATAACGGACATGCTCAGACATTCTGTGATATGACAATGAATTTAGTTGAAAGTTACGAACAACGATTTATAAACAGTAAAAATAATGGAATTAAATAAATTACCTTTATAAATAACTTCACTCGACATTAAGCTTTTTTGAAAAGGTTTTTCAAATCTTGTAAGAGATTATAAACGTTATCGACTTTTTCTTTTTCTAAAGAATACTCCCTATAAGCATCAAGCATATCATCTAAAGTAATGCTTAATTCTTCGTATCCATATCTGTCCAAGATTGAATAAATCAGCTTGGTTAAATCATTATTTGTCATGATGGTTTAGTTATAAAAATATTCGTCAAAGATATTGGATATAAACAACTTATCACTACAACTATTGGTTCAAAATATAAACCAATGGTTTAAATTAAAAAAAATATATGGCAAGAATAAAAGGACTATTAACAACCGCCGACTACCTACCAATTGAAGATTTCAATCGATTGGTCGACGGTTTGCATGCAGATAAAAAATATATTTGGGAATTATACGGGAGGCTTTCTTTTTGTATGGCCCTACGGGGTAGCGATGTATTATCGCTCAAATGGAGCGATATTTTAGGTAAAGACGAATTCACGAAAATAGAGCAGAAAACAAAAAAAAGCAGGAAAATAAAATTCCACGCAAGCGTGAGAAATAAGATTTTTAATTTATATGCCTTGATGGGCAAACCGGATGTATCTAATCCTGTCTTTTGTAATCCGAGAACGCAAAAAAGTTATACATTGAAACATGTAAACGAGCTGTTAAAGATTTTTCGTGTTAAATACAGGATGCCGATTAAAGCGTTTTCCACCCATACATTCCGTAAAACTTTCGGACGCTACGTTTATGAATCATCAGGACGGACAGCCGAATCCCTGATTTTGCTCAATACCATTTTCAAACATTCCAGCTTGGAGATTACCAAAATATATATCGGAATAAGGCAAAACGAAATTGACAATGTTTTTCTGTCAATTGATTTTAATTGATAAAAAAGAAGAAAAAACTTACCTCTAACTCCTCCCGAGATACTATTCTTTTACATGATTCGGCATTAAGCCGACAATAATTACAATCAAAAAACATATTTATTATGAGCATTTTAATAGGTCTGAAAACATCAGGCAATATTCGCTATATCTCTGTTTCTCCGGTTTACAATGCAAGCTTTAATAAAGTTATTGCAACACTTCGGACGTTTTACAAAACTCAAGAAAGAGTAAAGGCATTGATTGATTTGGGAAATCTTGATTGGTTGGGCATTTCTCCATATAAAAAATGCAAAGGTGTTGATGATACGATTAACTGTGAATCATTGATTCGGGACAGAAAGTTAAGTGCAGGCAAGCATGGGGCTTCGTACGCCGACGATGAAAAAGAGTTTGTAAAAAAACTTAAAGGAGAGAATCAAGGAAATATAAACTGTTGCTTCCTGTATGAAGAGGGTAAATGGTATATCCTGGTGGGAGGACACAAGGAAAATATAAATACAATCGACAAATCGGTCCTGATAAAGAGCAGGCTGATGGACGGATTAAAGGTTTATAAATACAATCCTGAAGATAACTATCAGAAGTTATCCGAAGAAAGCTTTTTATCCTGGGATGAAGTGCAACAAAGTGCTGATGAAAGCCAAACAACCTATTATATTTTCCGTGGAGAAAAATTCCTGACCATTATTGCCCCTAAACCCAAACAAACAAATCAACCGATATGATTTATCCGATTAACAATCAAAATATACCCCAATCAAAACGTGCTGAGATTAATGATAAAATCCTGTTGTCAATTGCCAAAGGGAAAGGCAATGTTTCCAATACTGAAATATATAACAATTACAC
>JAVBLQ010000020.1:0-11525 GCA_031553435.1 Bacteroidales bacterium
TTATCAGAAACAAAAGAAACGGAAGAAATTCAGGCGACGGGCAGCGATAGAACCGGTCAACGCACATCTTAAATTTGACTTTAGAATGGCGGAGAACTATCTCTGGGGAGAGAGGTATGTCCAAATCAATGCATTATTGAGCGCTACGGCCTGGAACATGAAGAAATGGATGCAAAAAGCCATTTCCTGGCTCTGTGAAAAATGCTTGGAAATGATTAACTCCATGACAAACCGATCGGAAACTGGAAGGTCAATGTTAATTGTGGTTGGAAAAAATTATTATTAAGGAGCGACTAAATAATTGATTAACAGAAAAATAAGATAGAAATTATTTGGTAAAAACCACAGGAATGCATATCTTTAGGGCAATGACTACCAATCGATTGCTGTAGATCTGACCCCTGCGATTTATATTCAATATTCCGAGATAGTTCTTCGTGCATTAACAAATGCAAAGTTAAAAATAAATAGTAAACGACGTAATTTTATGCTGGAAATATTCCTGTTATACTTAAGCATTCCCGGCAGGATCAACTTCCTTTTGTTATGCAAACTCATCCTGCAACTTAGGCCTTATATGATGTTCGTATTCCTCAGACCGGAGTTTTGCCGCCGACTTCCTTCTGATTCCATATCGCTATGGACACCATGGTCTTGAGCTAACGGTTGGTCGCTATCTACCCCCGTAGTGGACTTACACCACCAAGTTATTATCATGCACGGCGCACATAAAAAGGCGTGCTTTTCGGCACACCTTATATTTTTTCCTTTTCTATATATATCTTATTCCATAGAAACAAGGAGAAATTTTGTAGTTATTATCCTAAATAACTTTTTAATAAATCATTTTTATTGCTTGTACGCAATCTTCTGATAGCTTTTTCTTTGATCTGACGCACACGTTCGCGGGTCAAACCAAACTTGTCACCAATTTCTTCCAAAGTCATTTCCTGACTACCAATACCAAAAAACATGTTGATAATGTCTCTTTCGCGTTCGCTCAATGTAGAAAGGGCACGTTCGATTTCCCTGGACAGCGATTCGCTCATCAAAGAACGGTCGGCTATAGGAGCATCTTCATTGACCAGTACATCCAGCAAACTGTTATCTTCTCCTTCAACGAAGGGCGCATCTACGGAGATATGTCTTCCGGATACTTTCAATGTATCTGAAATTTTATCTACCGGGATATCCAATTCATCTGCAAGTTCTTCAGGAGAGGGACGACGTTCGTGTTCTTGTTCAAATTTTGAGAACGCTTTTGTAATTTTGTTCAACGAACCTACCTGGTTCAACGGAAGACGAACAATTCTTGACTGCTCTGCGAGTGCTTGCAAAATGGATTGTCGAATCCACCATACCGCGTAAGAAATAAATTTGAATCCACGGGTTTCATCAAATTTCTCTGCGGCTTTGATCAGACCTAAATTACCTTCGTTAATTAAGTCCGGTAAACTGAGACCTTGGTTTTGGTACTGCTTAGCAACTGATACCACAAAACGAAGATTAGCGCGGGTAAGTTTTTCCAAAGCGGCTCGGTCGCCTCTTTTTATGGCCTGGGCCAACTCTACCTCTTCTTCTACTGTAATAAGATCCTCACGACCAATTTCCTGAAGATACTTATCCAATGAAGCGCTTTCCCGATTGGTGATTGACTTTGTAATTTTTAATTGTCTCATTTATTTACATACAAAATTTGGGTTGCAAATTTAATCTTTTTATAAATGATAGCACGTAAGTTTTTATTGAATATTGTGCTTACGTGCTATTAAATATGTAAAATTAATTTTTTTTAACCAATTCATTCACTTAAATCCACTGCATAATACCGGGTTTTACCACTTGGATAAAATCCTTTTATATATAACACTTTATCCCCGTCAGATGTTTGGACAATTTTATCAACTATTTTTTCCATTTCTGCAGGAGTGGATATTTTTTGCTCGTTGACAGTCATGATAATGAATCCTTTATCGACTCCGGAATCTTTCATCCTACCAGAAGAAAGTGCTGCAACTTCTATGCCATAACTTATTCCATATTGTTTTTTCTGTTCGGAAGAAAGTACTTTGAAGGTTGCTCCTAAAAGATCTGATCCTGAACTTACTTTAACAATATCGGTATTTCCTTGCTTATTGCGTAGATCTACTGTGAATGTTTTATTGGTTCCTGCACGGTTTACTGTAACTCTTACTTTATCTCCCGGACGATAGCGGCTTACTTGTTCTTGTAATGCACTGACAGTTTTTACCGGTACATCGTTTACGGCAGTAATCACGTCGCCTTCTTCAATTCCGGCTTCTTTGGCAGAGCTTCTATCGGCAAAACCTCCAACATAAGCGCCTTCTGTAACTTTCAATTTATCGGCAATTTCAGGTTTGGCTTCTTTCAGCATTGAGATATCCTGAATGGAAACGCCTAAAATAGCACGTTGTACAGCTCCGTGTTCTTTTAAGTCTGTAGCAACTTTACTGGCAATGCTGATGGGCACAGCAAAAGAATACCCCGCAAAGTCACCTGTTTGAGAATAGATAGCGGTGTTGATACCTACCAATTCACCTTTTGTATTTACCAATGCACCTCCACTATTGCCACGGTTTACGGCAGCATCCGTTTGAATAAATGATTCGATTTTCATTTGAGGAGCATTTCCTCTTCTCGGATCAGACGGAAATACATTTCCCCGCCCTTTTGCACTCACAATACCGGCAGTAACTGTTGATGTCAGGTTGAAAGGATTACCTACAGCCAATACCCATTCTCCTACTTTTAATTTGTCTGAATCTCCAAATGGAATTATAGGCATATCTTTACCGTTTATTTTCAATAACGCGATATCGGTTTCAGGATCTGTTCCTATCAATTTGGCAGTGTATGTCTTATTGTCATTGGTGGTAACAGAAATTTCGTCAGCACCTTCTACTACGTGATTATTAGTCAGAATATATCCATCCGTAGAGATGATTACTCCGGAACCGAATCCGGTTACAGGTTGAGGATCTGGTTGTTGAAACCCATAGCCCGGACCAAAGAAGTATTCAAACGGATCTATCATGCCTCCTCTTGGAGAACTGCTTACTGTGCGTTTAGCAACAGATTTAATGTGTACCACTGCATGTACGCTATTTTCAGCAGCTACTGTAAAATCCGTATTTTCAGCAGCGTTTCCATAAGAGGCTAATTTTACCGGGCCTTGTTGAAATACTTGAGAGGAATTATTTGATTTTTTGCTCATATAAGCAAATGTTCCTACAGCAACACCTGCACTCACAATTCCTGTCAAAATCACAATCAAAAATAATTTCCATGTATTTTTCATATCTTACTTAATTTAATTATTTCTATAAAATATTTATTTGATTCGCCAAAAGTATGTACAAAAAATGTACTAAAAAATATCCTGACAGGTAGATTTTAACACTTTTAACCCAAAAAACGGAGACTTAACCGCAGTTAACAACTACATCTGACATTTTAGCAATTTGTTAACAAATGTTCTGACATCTTGTTCTGTCGTATCCCATGAGCAGACTAAACGGACTTCATTTTTTGTCTCATCCCAAGTATAAAAGAAGTAAGATTCTCTTATCTTCCGGATAACATCGGCAGGCATGGTCAGGAAAATGGCATTGGATTCTACTTTTTGAGTGATTTGGACAAAAGGTATTTCATGTAATAGCTTTGCTAATAATCCGGCCATATCATTTGCTTGTCTTGCATTTTTAAGCCACAAATCATTCTCAAAATAGGCAAGATATTGGGCAGAAATAAATCTCATTTTGGAATAAAGTTGGGCCGATTGTTTTCTGTAGAACTTCAGGTTTTCTGCCAATTCGGGACGAAAAGCTATGACAGATTCGCCAATCATCATTCCGTTTTTTGTTCCTCCCAGACTTAAAATATCGATACCGCAATCGCGGGATAATTCGCGTAACCCAAGATTCAATTTGGCACATGCATTGACCAAGCGGGATCCGTCCATGTGTACATACATGTTATGTTGGTGAACATAGTCACAAATCTCTTTTAATTCTTCGGGAGTATAAATTGTCCCCATTTCCGTTGATTGGGAAAGATATACTACTTTGGGTTGGGAATGATGTTGATCTCCGAAACCATGCAAATGTTGGGCTATCAGTTCAGGAGTAAGTTTTCCATTGGGAGTATAAATTTCTTTCAGCATGCTTCCTGTAAATTTGGCAGGCGCTCCGCATTCGTCACAATTGATATGACCTGTAGCCGCTGTAATAATGCTATGAAATGGTTTAAGTGCCGATTGTAATGCAATTACATTGGCGCCTGTGCCATTGAATACGAAATAAGGCGTGATGTCTTCTCCAAAGATTTCCGCTATTTTCCGGTTAGCTTGTTGGGTTATCTCATCGTCACCGTAACCGACCATGTGGCCTTCGTTTACTTTTGCAATAGCGTTTAAGATATCGGGATGTATCCCGGAATTGTTGTCACTGGCAAAGCTTTTCATTTTATTTGGTTTATGTTATTTTGAAATCAATACGAATATTTTTGGGTGCACGGTACGCGGTGCACCCAAAACATTCACATCGGTCACAATATTAATCAAATAGTATTTTTTTTGACGAAAAATCTTCCAATCCTAAATAATATGCGGCTGTATCAATCAATGCTTCTAAAGGAACCAAACCAATTACTTCACTTCCGGCAACAGTAACGCCATAGCGTTTGGCTTCCATTTTTACCATCTCGAAAGCTTGGTATATGGATGTCTTTGTGTAATCCGTAAGATTCATGGAGACTTGTACCATATTTTTTTCTTTCAGATCAACTCCCATCGCTTTACAAAAACGCAATCCACCACTGGAGAAGCGTACTTTGCGTGCAATTTTATCAGCGATTTCCAGGTTTGTGGAATGAAGATTTACATTGTAAGCGATCAAAGGCATGCGGGCGCCAATGGCAACAACACCTCCCGTGGGATGAGGAGTGGAAGGCCCGTAATCCGGTTGCCATTCCGGCAATTTCATTTTTTCAAACATACCTTCGAATTCCCCTTTTCGAATGGTTGACAAATTTTCCCGGTGTTTTTCCAAAGCTGATTTTTCATATAAAAAAACTGGTAACTGATAGCGATCGGCTACGGTTTCCGCAACTTCTTTGGATAAAGCTACTGCCTCATCCATTGTTATATTTTTGATAGGAATAAAAGGGCAAACATCAATAGCTCCCATGCGGGGATGCTGACCTTTGTGTTTTGTTAAATCTACATTTTGCAGTGCGATACCAAATGCTTCGATTACAGCCAGTTTCAGTGCGTTTGGACTTCCAATGGCTGTTACAACCATTCTGTTATGATCTTTGTCATTGCTGTAATCCAATAATTTAACACCTTCTTTGACTCTGAAAGCAGAAACAATTTTTTCTATTTTTTCGGGATCGCGCCCTTCGCTAAAATTGGGTACACATTCTACGATTTTATTACATTCCATATTTCACCCCTTCACAAACAAAGTTTCACCTTTTACTCATTCACCTTTCGCTTTATATAATATCTGATCTAAAATAATAGGAATATCGTCTTCATCAATTCCGGCTTTTAATAAATCAGGGATATCGGCATTAAAAATCTCCATAAATTTTTCTTCTGAATTTTCTAATAAATTTATAGATGTTTTATATGCTTCCATGGCTTCTTGATTATTTTTATTGGCCAACAATGCATGTCCGTAATTCATATAATCCAATGCATTAGGAGTATCGGAAAATATTTTCTGATAGTAGCTAATGGATTGTTCGAATTTTCCTGTCAGGAAAGAACACCAGGCAATCGGTCGCCAGGCTTTATTATTTTTCTGATTGCCAAGATATTCTACTTTAAAATAATATTTCAAGGCATCGGCATAATTTTTTAACTCTAAATAACAATGTCCGACATTTAATAATGCTGACAGATTGTCAGGATCTAAAGATTCTATTTTCAGGTAATAAACGAGCGCTTCCTTGTGATTTTTCAACAATTTATAACAAAAAGCTATTTTTTTGATTATCCATGAATTATTCGGATGAGCCAGTTCCGCTTTGAGATAATAATCCAGAGCATCTTCAATTTTACCCATCATTTGCAGACTATATCCTATTTTTTCAAATAAGATATAATGATCTTTTTTCTTGTTCAATAAAATATTGAATATCTCAACAGCTTCTTCGAAATTATTTTTATTGAAATAATATTCTCCGATAATCATTAAATTTTCTTCATCCGAGAATATTTGTTTCAGCGCATTTGTTTTATGGAATGAGAGAGAAGATTCGAAAATGTCTTCAAAATCTGTTTTTCTGGGATGAACTTTATAAAAACGATATAAATCGTGAATGTATTGATTAGTAATGTTTTCTACCTTTTTGGAAGAGAAATTGAGTTCAGATTTTTCTTGTTTCAACCATTCTGCGGCTTCTCCTGAAAATTGGTTGGTAACCATTTCCCGATAAGATTGTGGCATTTGCGACAAACTGAAATAAAGCGAATATTTATCTGAATTACAGATATATCCCATTCCTTCCAAAAGATTGGCAAAATTCATATTACCTTTTTCAATACTATAGGCATCCAGGTTGGTATGAGAACTTGAAAATGGTAAAAACCAATTACTTATATCATTAAAGAATGAATAATGTTTCAAATTGGAAAAAGACGAGTGCATAACATCAGCGCCTTCCATTTGTAATTCCGTAAGTTCCTTTAGTTTATCTGTTAATCCGGCTTTTTCCAGGATATTTTGCCATTCCGGGTTTTTATCTTCGGCGCCGGCATCGGTCATCAAATCTTCCAGTTTGATTTTTTTATTCAGTACCGGACTGATTTTTATCATTTCCGGAAGCAATTCCTCATTTATCTTTTTTGTAATTTTTTCGGTTTGTTTACTCAGGATAAACTGGCGAATAGCTGAAAGCATATTCTTTGTGAAATTTTTATCTTCAGCATAATGGTTTAAACGATTGATAATTTCCGGATATAAAAATAACCGGTTGTCGTATTTGAATAAAGTGAGAAGCAAGCCGACAATGGCACGTTGGCGAATTTCCTCATTTTCTTGTTGATAAGCATCGAATAGCAGTAGTGCTTTTTCTTCATCCAGAAAGGTTTGCAAACTTAAAGTTAAAGCAGAAACTGCGATACATTTACTTGAAACAGGAATCAGTTGATTATTCATCAGGCTGATTATTTCATCTGCGTCTTCTTTAGTCAACAAATTACTAAGCCATAGTTTATTGAATAACTGCGTCGTTGTATTTTCTATATTTTGCTGAAAATAAAAAGTATTTTGTTTTTTATCGGTATCATTGTCTAACAAATGAGCTAAAGATATTTTTGTAGCACTTTCTTCCAGCATTTTTTCCAGTGAACTATAATCGGATATAGGAAATATATGAGATTTTCTCATCGAATCATAGTAGTAACCGGAATCGTATTTTTCTCCAAAAGAAAGAAATACTTGTTCAGATAATTCATGGCAAGACCTCAACAAATCATTGTAGACCTTATTTCTTTGAGGGTCTTTAGCTCCATCAAACATGTATCGGAGCATTAACTTGTAGGTTGTTTCAAGTTCGTTAAGTTTTTCGGTTTTTTGCCAATCCTGAAGTTCGTTAATCAACAAAGAAATAGCTTCGAAAGCTCTTTTCAATTGCTTTTTTTCAATGAATGTGATGATATTGGCTGATTGTATTTGAATTTCCTGATTTGTCATGTTTTTTTTAGTTACTAGTTATTAGTTACCAGTTACGGTTCTCAGGAATATTTTATCATTTATGGCTAATGCTCGTAACTTGTAACCTGTAACTCGTAACTCAAAAAATATACCAAAGTAAAAAACTGACAAACTGCCAAAAATGATTCTATGAACAGCCGTGACAGCCGGAACAAACACTACCTTTGTCTTTATCTGATTTGCTGAAAAAGTTTTTTACTTTAATAATGATGTGTATCAACACGTAAACAACTATGCTAAATGTTATAATTTCTTGCCACATAATGTACAAAATTACTGAAATCCTAATAATTTTCCTATCTGATATAAGCTAAAACTACTTATCCAAGCCAATCCGGTGGTATAAAAAATGGTAAAAAGCGCCCATTTCCATGAACCTGACTCATTTTTAATTGCAGCAATAGTAGCTATACACGGAAAGTAAATCAAAACAAACAACATCAGGCTCAATGATATTAAGGGTGTAAAAGCATGAGTGCCATCAGGTTTGATCTCGGCCTTCAAACGATCAGACAAACCGTTGCCTTCTGTATCTTTTTCATTGTATAAAACACCTAAAGTGCTTACAACCACTTCTTTTGCAGCGGCTCCGGATAGGAGGCTGACACTTATCTTCCAATCATATCCTAAAGGAGACATGACTGGTTCTATAAATTTGCCGACATGACCGATATATGAATTTTCTTCTTGTCTGACCGGATCTTCTTGTTTGGGATAATAACTTAAAAACCAGATGATAATCGATGCAAAAAGAATAATATTCCCCATTTTCTTTAAATACTGTACGGATTTCTCCCACATATGGATAAGCATGGATTTGACAGTAGGCACCCGATAGGGCGGAAGTTCCATTACAAAAGGAATATCTTCTCCTTTAACCAGATATCTTTTGAAAATGCGGGACATAATTATGGCAAATAAGATTCCGGTAAAATATAACCCGAACAACACAAAGCCTGCATGTGACGGAAAAAAGGCTCCGGCAAACAAAAGGTAAACCGGAAGACGCGCCGAACATGACATAAAAGGATTGATTAACATGGTAATGAGCCGGCTGTTCCGGTCTTCGATAGTCCGCGTAGCCATCACGGCAGGAACATTGCATCCGAATCCCATGATAAGAGGAATAAATGATTTTCCATGTAATCCGATCTTATGCATCACTTTATCCATGATAAAAGCAGCTCGTGCCATGTAACCCGAATCTTCCATCAAAGAAATGAAACAATACAGAATGACAATATTGGGAAGAAATACGATAACTCCACCCACACCACCGATAATTCCATTGATTATCAAATCTTTCAAAGATCCTTCAGGCATGATGGAATGAACGAATCCTCCTAATTGTTCGATCAGATATTCAATGCCTTCCTGAGGATATTTTCCAAATGTAAAAGTACATTGGAACATAATATACATGAACAGGAAAAAAATAGGAAAACCCCAAATCTTTCCGGTCACATATTGGTCTATTTTCTGATTGATATTGGATGGCTTAGAATTATTTGCCGAATAAGTTTCAAGTAATGCTCCGTCAATAAATCCGTAACGGGCATTGGTCAAAGCCGAATCACAATCTTCTTTGAGTAGATCCGTCAGTTTTTTTTCTACATAATCCCTGTATTCCAACAATTTATGACCTTTGGGAAAATCTGTGATATATTTTTCTTTTTCTTTATCTCTTTCCAGAAGTTTAATGGAAAGATATCTGCTGGAGATATTTTTAGGAATATCAAACTTATCTAAAACAGACTTTTGTATTTTGCCGATAGCATCTTCGAGTACTTCACCGTAATTAATATGGATATGTCGAACCAAAGGATTTTTCCCTTCATACACCTGAATCAACGTATCCAATAATTTGTTGACACCTTCGCCTGTTTTTCCCACTGTCGGAACAATCGGGCTGCCAATCATTTTGGCTAAAAATTCATAATCGAATTTATTGCCTGATTTTTCCAATTCGTCATACATGTTCAATGCAATAACTAGAGGATAATCCATGTCGATAATCTGGGTAGTGAGATATAAATTGCGTTCCAGATTGGATGCGGCAACGATATTGACGATTATGTCGGGCCGGCCTTCTTCGATATATTTTCTTACATATAATTCTTCCGGACTGTAGGCTGATAAAGAATAAGTACCGGGTAAATCAACAATCTTAAATATGTAGCCATTGTGCTTCAGAATTCCTTCTTTGGCATTCACCGTAACTCCGGAGTAATTACCTACACGTTCGTGAGATCCTGAAGCATAATTGAATAAGGTTGTTTTTCCTGAATTGGGGTTACCGACAAATGCGACGTTGATCGTTTTACTCTGTTTGGCAGCTATTTCTATCAAATCATCGGTACTGATTATAACGAGTTCTTCTTCAGGCTTGATGATATCCAGATCTTCCTCGTCTACCGAAATAACTTCAATGAGTTGGGCTTCACTTCTGCGCAGAGAAACCTCGTAGTCCATAATCTTATACTTGATGGGATCTTGTAAAGGAGCATTCTGAAGAGCTTCGACAACTTTTCCTTTGATAAATCCCATTTCGATAATCCGTTTGCGGAAAGCTCCTCTTCCGGCAACTTTTACGACAACGGCCTTATTTCCAATTTGTAAGTCTGACAATCTCATTGAGCTAAAATTTGGGGATACAAAGGTCGTAAAAAAGCATGTTATTTCATAGTTTTAAACATCATTATTTTGAATTTGTTTAAATAAGCGATTTTATAGTGGTTGCAATATAAACCTTTCTCCTTCCATAGCGTTCTAACCTTTATTAATTACAGTGAAGGGTGAGGGTCGCTTCGCTCCCTGTGAAAGGTGAATTATCCTCCCTTCACCACGAGCGAAGCGAGTTCACAAGGGAGCGTAGCGACCTTCCCCTTTCACAAAAAAATAGGTTATGAAATCAACAAGTATTAAACTCAAATTCCGCCCTTCCACCCTTCCCGGCTGCGAAGGTTCTCTTTTCTTCCAGTTCATCCGCAACCGGGAGGTCAAGGTATTAACTACCCAGTATAAACTTTTCCCTGAGGAATGGAATCCCCTTCTGGAAAAAGTCAAGCTTGGGTGTTCCACTCCTTTGCGTGAAGCCTACCTCCAAAAACTTTCGTCCGATCTTTCCCGTGAGCGTGAAAATCTGGAAAGTAACATTCGCTATTTGGAAAGATCCGAAAACTTCAATCTTTCAATGTTTGTTGAGCATTACCGCCAGAACAACAGTTGTTGCCTGTTATTGATTCTTGCTTTGGAGTTGGAGCAAATGCTCCTGAAATCCGGCCGTATCCGTACTGCCCGCGCTTACCGGGATGCCGCGCGCAATTTCATCCGGTTCAATAATGGCCAGGATTTTCCTTTGGAACAACTCGATAGTAGCCGTATCAAGGAATATGAAACCTGGATGAAATTCAAAGGCAATAAGCAGAACACTACTTCCTTCTACATGCGCAACTTGCGTATGATCCATAAAGCTGCCGTAGAAAGAAGACTGATCGCTTCCCCGAATGAAGATATTTTCGCCCATGTTTTTACCGGCGTAGCCAAGACAAAGAAACGTGCAGTGAAACAGGAAGTTTTTAAAGAGCTTGCAGCAATGGATCTTTACATGTCTTTATCCATAAATGAGAAGGATGAGAAAAAAGAAAAGGAAATCAACAAACTTGAATTCTCCCGCGACATCTTCCTGCTCAGCTTTTACCTCCGCGGTATTTCCTTTATCGATTTGACTTACTTAAAAAAGAAAGATTTGAAAAATGGTATCATTACTTACAAACGCCA